>JAGWRJ010000130.1 GCA_028869725.1 Alphaproteobacteria bacterium
GATGACGTCAACAGACATAATTGAGGAGCCGGTTTATCGTCATCTCATCCAGGCCTTGCGTGTCCCAACAGAGGTCCGGGGAGAACGCTAACCGCAGTTTCAGGGGCTGACAACCTGAAGGGGCGCCAGATGCCGTTATGGAGAACCTCTCAGCCATGAGGCTCAAACCGGCATGCACCGCGCCAGCAAGCCTGCCGACCGTCTGCCGCAAGCAGGACCACCTTCTTGGGCAGAGCCCGCAGCGCTGGCCACCATCTTGCTTTGGCTTGAGACTTACCTATCGTTGATGCGGGATCTGGGACGCGACCAATGGATTTGCAGCTGTCGGACAAGGTGATCTTCATTGCCGGGGCAAGCCGCGGCATTGGTCTTGGCATTGCCGAAACCTGCCTGCGCGAAGGGGCCCGCGTCGGCCTCGTCGCCCGCCAACAGGGCCCCCTTGACGAATCCACGACGCGCCTTGCGAGCCAGTATGGGCGTGACCGCGTCTGGAGCCGCACCGGCGACATGCGCAGCAGCAGGGACGTCGAAGCGGCGCTTTCTGCGTGTGAAGCCGAGTTCGGTCCCATCTGGGGCGCCGTGGCCAATGTGGGAATTCATCCCTGCCCTGCGGGCTTTGACGTCGATGATGAAACCTGGGCTCAGGGTCTTGATCAAAATCTGGGATCATCGTTTCGCGTCGCACGCGGCGCGCTCTCGCGCATGACGCCTCGCCAGGAGGGTGCAATCGTACTGATCAGCTCCATTGCAGGCATGCGTGCCATGGGTTCGCCCCTCACTTATGGTACCGCCAAGGCCGCGGTCAATCACCTGGCCGCAGAACTGGCGCGTATCGCCGGAAAGACCAATATCCGCGTCAATGCACTTGCGCCCGGCAATATCATCTTTCCGGATGGCGAATGGGAGCGGCGCATGAACGGACCTCGGCGCGAAGCCTGGGAACGCTGGGTCAAGCGCGAAGCTCCGCTGCAACGTTTTGGTACGCCCGAAGAGATCGGCGCGGTTGTCGCCTTCCTCATGAGCCCGTGCGCAAGTTTTGTCACCGGCGCGATGATTGCCGTAGACGGCGGACAGAGCGCGTAACGAACCTGTGCCCCCAAGGATAGTGCGCCGGTGCAAACCCGGCCCACGCACCGCTATGAGCTGGCCTTCGCCGCTTGACCCAAAAGGCGCCATCGTGCCCGTAGGGTCTCCTGAAGAACGATCTTCAGGGCCCCTCTGTGCGCCGGCCTTGGCGCATCTGCCCCTTGCATCCTCCTACGTAAACTTGACTCCTGAGATTGGTGTGATCCTCTTGGGCACAGGTGGTTGGAGCGGATGCGTCCGCGCCTTGGGCCTCAGGTGAGGTTTGCGTCCGCTGCGGCGTGGAGCGCCTGGCGCGCAAACTCAATCTTGTCAGGCTCTCTCGCGTGGTCGGGTTTGAGACGGGCGCGCCTCTTTGATGCCACCTGGCTGGTATGACGACAGCGCTGTTCGATGCGCAGTACAGAGGAACCGCATGCAACTGGAACTTTTGGCCGAAGAGGAACGCTTCCGCAGTCACGTCCAGGAGTTTCTGGCAGAAAATCTGACGGCAGAGCTCATCGCCGCAGCCAACTGCACGACCAGCGTCTTCACCGAAAAAGAGGCGAGCATCGCCTGGCAGAAGATACTCCACAGGAAGGGCTGGGTCGCACCCAACTGGCCAAAGGAATATGGCGGAACCGGCTGGAATGAAATCGAGCGCCACATCTTTGCCAGCGAATGCGCCCGCGCCAAGGCACCCGGCCTTGCGCCCATGGGCCTTAGAATGGTCGGCCCCTGCATCATGCACTACGGCACGGATGAGCAGAAGGCGTTCTATCTGCCGCGTATTCTTTCGGGGGAGGACTATTGGTGCCAGGGTTATTCGGAGCCTGGATCAGGTTCCGATCTTGCCTCGCTCAGCTTGCGTGCGACGAGCGATGGCGATGACTATGTCCTCGACGGGACCAAGATCTGGACAACGCATGCCCATGTCGCCAACCGCATGTTCTGTCTGGTACGCACGCGCAGTGATGGCAAGCCGCAGGCAGGCATCACCTTTCTGCTGCTGGCGATGAACTCACCTGGCATCAGCGTGCGCCCCATCATTACTCTTGCCGGCGACCACGAGCTCAATCAGGTGTTTTTCGATTCGGTGCGTGTGCCGAAGAAAAACCGCCTTGGCGCAGAGAACGACGGCTGGAGCGTTGCCAAATATCTTCTCGAATTCGAGCGCGGAGGCGGCTGGAGTGCGGGGCTTCGCCAGGGCCTTGAGCGGATCCGGGCACTTCTGGACACCGTTGCGGGTGATGATGGGCGCCGGCTTGCTTTCGACGATGGCTTTGCGGCGCGCCTTGCGGAGGCAAAGATACGTGTCGCGGCGATCGAAATGAGCGAGCTGCGCATGCTTGCGGCTTTGAGCAGTGGACACTCGCCTGGCCCCGGTTCCTCGCTCCTGAAGATCCAGGGAAGCGAGATGATGCAGCAGCTGGACGAGCTTGCGATCGATATCGCCGGACGTTACGGCCTCATCGATCAGCGGCTGGCCCGCAGGCCCGGTGCCCAGGTCGCACCGATAGGGCCGGTAGAGGCTCTCACCGCAATGCCACGCTATCTCAACGATCGCGCCGGCTCGATTTATGGCGGATCCAATGAAATCCAGCGGGACATCATTGCCCGCCAAGTATTACGCCTTTAGCTCTCAAGAAGGATTTTCCGATGCAGACCGTGAACCACGATGAAATGCCGACCCTTGCAGATATCCCGCGCTATCATGCGCGCACGCGGCCCGATGCCATCGCGTTTGTCTTTGAGGGGCGTACGACGAGCTATGCTGAATTTGACCGCCATACGAGCCAGGTCGCCAATGCTCTGATCAGCGAAGGCGTGAAGCCCGGCGACCATATCTGCTATGTGGGCAAGAATTCGGATCATTATTTCGAGCTGCAGTTCGGAGGCGCCAAGGCCGGTGCCATCATGACCCCGGTGAGCTGGCGCCTGGCCGGCCGCGAGATCACCTATATGGTCAACGATGCCAAGGCCAAACTGCTCTTTGTCGGACCGGAATGTGCCGAGCTGGTCAGCACGCTCGAACAGGACCTTTCCACCGTCACGAAGATCATCGCCATGGAGCCCTGCGCCGCACCCTGGCCGCTTTATGAAGCCTGGCGTGACGGGGCAAGTAGCCGCGATCCGATGCTGCCGGTTTCGGAGGATGACGTCACCCTCCAGCTCTACACCTCAGGAACAACCGGAAACCCGAAGGGGGCCATGCTGCGCCACCGCAATCTGCTCGGCGGGCGCAAGGCTGCCGCCGAGGCCAGGATGGACTGGAATGACTGGGGCCCGGACGATGTCAGCCTCGTCGCCATGCCGGTGGCGCACATCGGGGGCACGGGCTGGGGCATGGTTGGGCTCTACAATGGCGCCAAGGGCATCGTCGCCCGCGAGTTTGATCCCACACGGGTGCTGGAATTCATCGAGCGGGACGGAATTTCGAAGATGTTCATGGTGCCGGCAGCCCTGCAGATCGTGGTCAACCTGCCGCGTGCCCGCGAAGTCGATTACAGCCGCCTCAAATTCATTCTCTACGGGGCCTCACCGATACCGCTCGATCTTTTGCGCGAGTGCATCGAGGTCTTTGGCTGCGGCTTCGTCCAGCAATACGGCATGACCGAAACCTGTGGCACGATCGTCTATCTGCCCCCGGAAGACCATGACCCCGCCGGCAATGAACGTATGCGCGCTGCAGGCATTGCCATGCCCGGCGTCGAACTCAAGGTGGTCGACGAAGCCGGCAACACGGTTGCCCCCGGTGTGGTAGGCGAGGTCGCAATCCGTTCGGTCAGCAATATGGCCGGCTACTGGAATCTTCCCGAAGCGACCAGCAAGACCATTGATGCTGATGGCTGGCTTCGCACCGGTGATGCCGGCTATCTCGACAAGGACGGCTATCTCTATATCCAGGACCGCGTAAAGGACATGATCATCTCCGGCGGCGAGAACATCTATCCGGCGGAAGTCGAAAGCGCGGTCTATGGTCATCCCGATGTCGCCGAAGTGGCAGTCATCGGCGTCCCCGATGCCCGCTGGGGCGAGGCGGTGAAGGCAATCGTGGTGCCCAGGCCCGGCCACACCATCGACCCTGCGGACATCATCCGCTTCGCGCGTGCGCGCATTGCCGCCTTCAAGGTGCCAAAGAGCATCGATGTGATCGAAGCCCTGCCGCGCAATCCCTCAGGCAAGATCCTGCGCCGCCAGCTGCGCGAGCCCTACTGGAGCGGAAAGGACCGGCGGGTGAACTGAGGCCCGAGGTGCCGAACGCCTATGATCGCTGCGCCATCCTGAAGATGGCGCAGCCGACGCCTGGTGCCTGCATCATTACACCTCGCCCGCACACCAAACTTGCGGCGCTCAGCCCGGCAGGCGTCCCATCGCCGATCGGCGCGACACAGTCTCGCCGTCACCGCTGCGTCCGTTCACGAGATCATCAAGCAGCGCTTCATACTGGCTGGCACAGGCGGCAGCGGTGTAGCGGGTGCGTACCTGTGCCTTAAGACGCGCAGCCACAGCCGCTGCGGCGTCGGGATGGTCGAGTGTCCACAGGAGGCGATCACGTAACGCTCCAACGTCGCCGATGGCGACGAGACCATGCTCGGGTTCGTTCCCTACGATCTGGACAAAGGTCTTCATGCGGGAGGCGACCACCGGTACGCCACTTGCCAGCGCTTCGAGGAAGGTAAGACCAAATGGTTCTTCGAAGACCGACGGTACGCTCACTACGCTTGCCGCGGCATAGTAGCGTTCCGGTGTCGGGGTCGGGGGCCGGACCAGGATACGTGCGCGCACCTCCGGCGAAAGCTCATTCAGGAGCCTTGCGAATTCGACCTGGTAGGGCTTTTCAAACGGCCCTACGATAACAAGATCGGTATCGGATCTGACACTGCAGAGCGCACTGAAGGCTGCAAGCAGCTCCTTGACGCCCTTGTCGGCGCAGATGCGCCCGACGAAGACGATCAACGCCCGATCCTGAGGCAGGCCCAACTCCTGGCGCAACTGCGCGCGCGGCAAGGTCGTCGCAAAGCGCTCCATATCGATCCAGTTTGGCACGACATGAAGGCGCTCTGCCGGCCAGCCGCAACTGCGCCAGGTTTGGGCGCAATGCTCCGATGGCGAAATCCCGAGCGCGATGCGCCGATAGGCCATCCTGGAGAATTGCGTCCGCCAGGGGCAGGGAAGTCCGAGATGGAAACAAAAGCGGGCGCCGTAAAGGACCGATACCCAGGCCGCCACATGTATGAAACCAAAATGGGAGGTGATGGCGACATCAATGCGGTTGTCACGCATCACCTGTCCGATCCGCGCGATACCCGCAAAGGTGTCGAGCGGCCGCCTGCGGGCAAATCCGGGCAGCGCAAACTGAAAGCGCTCCGTGACGATCGCCTCATAGGCCGGAAGCATGGTTCCAGGCTGTTCATGGAGCAGAAAGAGCGTGTGGTCGCGGGTTTTGAGGTACTGCGCCAGGGACAGCGAGATCTGCTCGCTTCCCCCGCCGTAATCGGGCTCACGCTCGATGATCATGAGGCGCATTCAACCTGCCTTGGGTGGGCGCACACGGTCCCCCAAGCTATCGGGATTGGCGCGCCACGCAACGGGTGGAGGCGAGCGTGCCATATGAAAATCTGCGCGCGCGACAAATTGCGTGAAGTTGGCAGCTACCGGGGTTCCAAAGCACGTCCCCCTACGTGCCCTCGCCTCTCCCAGGTGAATAGGTGGGACAGTCTTTGCCGCCCAAGGGGCCTCCGCCACTGCGGCCTTTCCAGGGATCAGGGGAAGGCAATTGCGACCATGCGCCAAGGCCTCGCATGTAGTCCTGCCGTATGGCGCAGGTGAGGGCGGCCGCGTAAGCTTGTGGCGGATCCGCCGCGCGCCCTCGCGAAAGAGAGACCTGAGGCACAATCCCATGACCACAGCGCAGGCTCTTGCCGCATTCACGCTTGCCGCCGCCATTCTCACCATCACGCCCGGGCTCGACACCGCGATGGTGCTGCGCACCGCAGCAAGCGAGGGCGCCGGCTCCGCAAGGCGTGCGGCACTTGGGATTGCCCCTGGTTGTCTGACATGGGGCGGGCTGGTTGCGATCGGCCTTGGCGCGCTTCTTGCCGCCTCGCCCGCCCTCTTTCTCCTCCTGAAATGGGTCGGGGCAGCCTATCTCGCCTGGCTCGGGCTCGGGTTGATCCTCCGTCCCCATGGCATGGCCTTGTTGGATGCGGGGACGCCGCGAGCGCCTGACGCGGCCTTTCGACGGGGGTTCCTCACCAACCTCCTCAACCCCAAGGTCGGCGTGTTCTATCTCACCTTTCTGCCGCAGTTCGTGCCGGACGGCGCCAATGCCGCCGGGTTTTCGTTCCTGCTGGCCGCCGTCCATGTCCTCTTGAGCCTCATCTGGTTCAGCGTCCTCATCTTCGCAACAGCCCGCATCAGCCGTCTGCTCTCAGACCCGGATATCGCCCGGACCCTCGATCGCATCGCCGGCGGGGTCTTTATGGGCTTTGCCTTGAGACTGGCTCTGACGAGCCGCGGCTAACCCGGCCTCTGAGGCGTTATGGACGCAAAGCCTGCGCCGCACGCGCCTGAAACCATCGATGGCGGCCACAGAAGACGGAGACGTAACCCATGGTGCGCTATCCGAAGAAGACGCCCTATCCGGTAAGCCAGGCTCGCCGTTATCTGGAGCCAGGTCCCATTGTTCTTGTCTCCTCACAACAGGGAACGAAAACCAACATCATGACGCTCGGCTGGCACACGGTGCTTGAGTTCTCGCCGTCCCTCGTCGGACTGATGATCTCAAATGCCAATCACAGCTTCGAACTCGTGCGCAAGAGCCGTGAATGCGTGATCAATCTGCCCACGACTGCTCTGACAGATATCGTGGTCGGAGTAGGCAACACCTCGGGTGCCGACATCGACAAGTTCGCGCATTTCGGATTGACGCCTGAGGCCGCTTCACAGGTAGCAGCTCCCCTGATCCGTGAATGTCACGCAAACTTCGAGTGCCGCCTTTATGATGATGCGCTTGTCGCGCGCTATAATTTTTTCATCTTCGAGGTGGTGTACGCCCACGTTGCCGCCACACCGAAACATCCTCAGACCCTTCATTATACGGGGGATGGCGTCTTCATGGTGGCGGGCAAGATCATCAGCCGACGCTCCCAGTTCCGACCCGACATGCTGGACTGAGCCAAAACCTTTGCGCGCGGTTGATGTTCGCAGCAGATACCTCAAAGACTTTGTAGCACCCCGCCCGGGTGCGCATGCCCCCCTGGTCGCCC
>JAGWRJ010000131.1 GCA_028869725.1 Alphaproteobacteria bacterium
AAGCGACGCAGTGCAACAACGGCCCAGATCGCTTCGACTACGCCAAATGGCCAGGCACCTTGCAGGAATCCGTACGCGGAGCCGAGCCCACATGCGAAGGCGAATCCAAAGGTTGCCCAGGCAACCTTGTCGTCAAGCGCATAGAAGATCAGCATCAGACTGACTGCCACGAGCCCAAATAAGGTCAATCCGTTCATGCTACCGCTGTGCTCCTGGTTACATGCCTTGCTTGATAGGTGCGCTGGGTTTGACTTCCCTGATTCTCTGCATAGGGATCTTTAAAACTCTCTGAGAAATTGGAGCAGAGCTTGCTGTTCGTATCAAGTTCGGCTACCGGCTGCTAAGGAGGGCTGGCAGCTCGCAAAACTCTGTTCACCTCCATAAGGCATGACACGGATTTGGATGGGGACCCGGAACGCCAGATGCACCAAGATGGCTCGCGTGAAAGCAGGCATCCATACCAATCACTTTCGCCCAACCGGCTGAAGCCGATCCATTTCGTGCTGGCCTTCGGTGTCGTCAGCATGTTTGCCGACATGGTCTATGAAGGCGCGCGCGCGATCACTGGTCCCTATCTGGCAACTTTTGGTACGTCGGCAGCTATGGTCGGCTTTATCACCGGCCTCGGTGAAGCCGTCGCGTTGGTATTTCGGATCGGGACAGGACGGCTCTCCGATCGTACTCATCGATACTGGGCACTGTCCATTTCTGGCTATGCCATCACCGTCATTGCTGTTCCACTGATCGCACTCTCGCAAACCTTCTGGCAGGCCGCCGGGCTTATTGTCACGGAGCGCTTTGGCAAGGCCGTGCGCACACCTGCGCGCGACACCATGCTTGCGCAGGCGGGGACCAACCTGGGGCGCGGTTGGACCTTCGCGGTCCACGAAGCCCTCGACCAGGTAGGAGCCATCATCGGCCCCTTGATCGTTGCGTTCATGATTGCGCTCTCGGGGTATCGCGCCGCCTTCGCAATCCTTGCAGTCCCCGGACTGCTGACCCTCTTGACACTTGCCTGGCTGCGCCGAGCTGTGCCCCGACCATCGGCCTATGGACAAACTCGCGTTGAGGAAAGCGCGCCAACGACAGTCGGACTAGGCGCACTACCGCGCCGGTTCTGGCTCTATGCCGCGTTCACTGCCAGCTCGATGCTCGGATTTGCAACCTTCGCGGTGCTTGCCTATCACCAGGAAGTCACCCGGGTCATCCAGCCTGCGCTTATCCCCATCACGTTTGCGCTTGCAATGGCCACCGACGCACTTGCTGCCCTGGTGTCCGGGCGGCTCTATGACCGGATCGGCCTTAGCGGACTGATTATTGCCCTCCCGCTCACGGCACTCGTACCGGTTCTGTCGTTTTCCCTGACACCCACACTGGTCTGGATCGGCGCGGCTGTCTGGGGCGCCATCATGGGCATTCACGAATCGACCATGCGCGCGGCGGTGGCCGATCTCATTCCTGAAAGCATACGTGGTACCGGTTATGGCGTATTCACTGCCATCTACGGACTGGCATGGCTCACCGGATCTACAGTGGTAGGGGCTCTCTACAACCAGTCTGTCGGTGCCGTCTCAGTATTTGTGATCGCCACACAATTACTGGCATTGGCTCCATTCATCATCCTCTTGCGGGACGTCAGAAAGCCTAACGCATGAACACCAATTGCGATGCCAGTGCCACGGAGTGGTTCCAAGAGGCGTGCCAGCACAATTGCTTCAAGGACAAGCGTTGCTCTACGCTTGGATCTCGCCGTCGGGGCCAGCGATAACCACTACATATCCATCTGGGTCGCGCAGCCATATCTCTCTGTGTCCGGGTGCTGGGTTGACGTGGGGGTCCATGATACGCTCGGCGCCTAATGCACAGGCCCGCTCTACGGCCAGATCGAAGTCCCTAACTTCGAACCACAGCAATACGCCATGACCAGGTGGAACCGCATCCTGACTGACGAGGTTGGGATGGTCTTCCAGGTCCCATGCATGAAGCTGAAGAAGTATTTCCCCCTGGCAGGAGATCCGATCGTAACCTGTCCGGTGAGGATGCTCGGCAAGCCCCTCGGCTCCCAACAAGGTACAGTACCAGCGACTACTTACCCGGACGTCACTGACCGCTATAAGCGGTTGTGGCTTGATCTTGAGCTCTTTAGCAGCCTCGGCCATCTACGCCTCCATCCGGACGGTGCCAAAAGCCTCACACCTTCTGGGCGCCTCCACAAGGAGAGTTTAGAGCCTGTCGCCACGGGACGATCATAGCGATCTGTTCCAGCTACCTGCGCGGCTCGACTTTTCGAAGTGCAGGGGCGTTGGCAAGGTAGGCGGGCGGAACCTGCCAGCGACGGCTACGGAAGATAGCGCGACCTCAGATTGCCTCGCGCGAGGTCAGAATTCATCACACTGATGCTGCTCAGGCACGCATACGCTACATGCCGCCCGGGCCGCCTCAACAGCCCGGGCCGTGCATCTGAAATCAGCGTGAGCTCCCTACTCACCAATCAAGCTGCAGCTTTGATTTCAATTTTCTTTTCCGGCTTTATCATCTCCGGCTTCTTTGGAAGCGTTACGGTAAGAACACCCTTCTTGAATTGCGCCTCGACCTTGTCGGCATCGACGCCTTCCGGTACCGCAAAGCAACGTTCAAATGTGCCGAAGCTGCGTTCG
Source organism: Alphaproteobacteria bacterium (assembly GCA_028869725.1). GTDB lineage: Bacteria > Pseudomonadota > Alphaproteobacteria > Micropepsales > Micropepsaceae > Rhizomicrobium. The sequence continues at coordinate 2,658 of JAGWRJ010000131.1, forward strand.
TGAAGGTAA
>JAGWRJ010000132.1 GCA_028869725.1 Alphaproteobacteria bacterium
GCTATGACCTCGGTCTCGAACCGAGCCTCCGCGACATGCTGGCGGTATTTGGGCAGTATGACATCGTTCAGATACTGCTCGATACGCGGTACCAGACTTTCATGGTCGCGATCAGGCAGTGCGCGATATTCCCAGCTTATCTCACAGTCTCGGGCCAGCACGTTGACGGCCGTCCCACCGGCAATGCGATTGGCCTGCAGCGTTGTGTAGGGTGGATCGAAGCGTCCGTCGCGATCTGCCTTGAGCTCCTCGCCGAGCTCGGCGAGGTAGGCTACAAACTCACCGGCCATCATCACTGCGTTGGCCCCCAGATGAGGCTTCGAGGAATGACCCTCCTTTCCACGACAGCGGGTAAGAAGAACAGCACCGGCCTTATGAGCTCCGACGGGCCGCATCAGTGTCGGCTCGCCGATGATGGCAAGGCTGGGCCTGATCTCGGCTTCTGCCAGATCAGCTAGCAGGGTAGTGACGCCAGCGCAGCCGACTTCCTCGTCGAAGGAAAGCGCCACATGCACGGGCGCACGCAGGCGCGTCTGCCCAAGATCCTCGGCGAGCGCGAGCACGCAGCCGATAAATCCCTTCATGTCGGCGCTACCACGCCCGTAAAGACGGGTATCGCGCACCTCGGGGTCAAAGGGGTCGCTGCTCCAGTCCTGACCGTCGACCGGCACCACATCGGTGTGCCCGGAAAGCACGACACCGCCGTCTTTCTCAGGACCAAAGCTGGCGAAGAGATTGGCCTTGATGCGCGCCTGGTCATAGGACAGGCGCACACGCGCGCCCGCTGCCTCAAGAAGCTGCCGGGCAAACCCGATCAGTTCGAGATTGGAATTGCGGCTTGTCGTGTCAAACGCGATAAGCTGCTTCGTCATCTCGAGAGCAGAAATCATGATCAGCCTTCCAGGCTGGACTGGGGGTTGCCAATGACCGAGAGGAACTCGCGCCGTGTCAACGGATTGATCCGAAAGTCACCGAGCATGGTTGACGTGACCATGGTCACTCCCGGCTTGTGTACGCCACGCGTTGTCATGCACTGATGTGTAGCTTCGATGACTACGGCAACGCCTTTTGGCTCAAGTGCCGACTGAATACAGTTGGCAATCTGCGCATTCATCTTCTCCTGGACCTGGAGACGACGCGCAAACGCTTCGACAACACGCGCGAGCTTGGAAATCCCGACTACCTTGTTGTGCGGCAAATATCCGATATGTGCCCGGCCAATGATCGGGGCCAGATGATGCTCACAATGTGACTCAAACCGGATGTCCCTCAGGACGATCATTTCGTCATACCCTTCGACTTCCTCGAAGGTGCGGGTGAGAAATTCCTGCGGATCTTCCTGATAGCCCGCGAACCATTCCTCATAGGCCCGTGCTACCCGCTGTGGCGTATCGACCAGGCCCTCCCGGGATGGATCATCGCCAGCCCAGCGTAAAAGGGTGCGGATGGCCTCCTCAGCGTCCTGCCGGCTTGGACGCGGCAGCGGCGCCGACGCCTCTGGAATGCGTGGCGTTTGACTGGGTTGCGACATGGCGGCCTTCCATACTGGGCAGTTGCGGTCAGGCAGAGTGTACGCCCGCAGACGGGGGGCGGATCAACCGCAACCTCGGAGTGGGCGGTCTGGGGAGGGCCGGGCTAGTGGATCTGCCGCTTTTCGTAGGGACTTTCCAGCAGAAAGACCGGGATTTCGACCTCGAAGCTCTCGCCGCTCGCAGTACGCATATGATAGCGGCCGCTCATTGACCCTGAGGGCGTAGGCAGTGGACACCCGCTTTCATATTCGAAGACCTGCCCGGGCTCGAGCACCGGCTGGGCGCCGACAACACCTGGCCCCCGGACTTCCTGGACCCGGCCATGCGCATCGGTGATGTGCCAATACCGCGACAGCAGCTGTACGGTCTCAGGCCCGGTATTTTCGATCGTTATCGCATAGGACCACAGGAAATCCCCTTCATCAGGGTCGGATTGCTCCTCGATGAAGGCGGGCGTCACACTAACCCGGATGCCCCTTGTAATCTGCTCATAGGAGAAATGGCGGCGGGCTCTGGCGGCCGGAGAGGTTCGTTCACGCATGATTAGAGTATCGCCCGGGAGGTGCTGCGCGCGCAAGGGCGACCTCAGGGCCCGCACAGAAGTTCCTGCGGACGACACAACTCAAGGTGAGACCACGGAGATTTCGGTCCGCACCGAGTTCGCGATGAAGCACTCACTATGGGCGCGGTGATGCAGTTCCAAGACCACGTCGGGCGCTGGCTCCTGGCCAGGCAAGAAGCGAACCTTTGGCTTCAGGCGCACCTGTGTAATGCACAATTTACCATGATCGCCCTTCTCGAGCACGCCTTCAGCCTCGTCCGTGTAGCTGTCGACCCCGATACGCTTGCGGGCACAGATGGCCAGAAAGGAGAGCATGTGACAGGACGCGAGAGCTGCGACATAGGCTTCTTCGGGGTCAATATGTTGAGCGTTGCCTCTAAACTCCGGTGCGGCCGACCCGGCAATCACAACCTTGCCCGCCTTGAACACCAGCTCATGATCGCGGCTATAGGTGTCATACGTGAAGACCTCGCCGTGACGTTGCCAGCGCACAGCCGCCTGGTGAACGCTCATTGCAGCCTCCCGTTCTAGGTTCCTCACTCACTAGCACGCGCGCCATCCTATGGCGCGCCCCGTTGTACCTTTTGCACCGCAGCGCGTGATCCTGCGGTCCTGGTGAGGTGTAACCCGACCCGGGCTTGAGGGCTGTTGCATGCCTGCGCGCGCTGCCCTGAACAGGAGCTGGCGAGGTCACGAGAGACGATCAGGACACCGCCAGGGCCGCGGCGAGGTCTGCACACACATCCTCAGGATCTTCGAGCCCGACACTGAGCCGCAGCATGCCATCGCTGATGCCGAGCTCCGCACGGGCTTCAGAAGACAGGCGTTGATGGGTAGTCGTTGCGGGATGGGTGATCAGGCTCTTGGCATCACCAAGATTGTTGGAAATATCGATCAGCTTGAGCGCGCGGGCCAGCCTGAAGGCTGCCTCCTTGCCGCCTTCGACTTCGAAGGTGACCACGCCGCCGCCGCCAGACATCTGTGCCCGGGCGAGCGCTGCCTGGGGATGGTCGGGGCGGAAGGGATAGCGCACCTGTCGCACACGCCCCTGATGGCTGAGGAATTCAGCGACATGCTCTGCATTTTCGCAGTGGGCCCGCATCCGCAGATCCAGGGTCTCGAGGCTCTTAAGATGCACCCATGCGTTAAAGGGACTGAGTGCAGGGCCGGTATTGCGCAGGAAGGTCTGCAGATGCTCGACCAGAAAATCTTCATGACACAGCACCATGCCGCCGAGGCAGCGGCCCTGGCCATCGACATATTTAGTGGTCGAATGCACGACAATATCCGCGCCGAAATCGAAGGGGCGTTGCAGGGCCGGAGACGCGAACGCATTGTCGACGACAAGACGGGCACCTGCAGTATGGGCCAGCTTTGCCACCGCGCCCAGGTCGACAATGTCGAGTGTCGGGTTGGCAGGAGTTTCACAGAACAGGAGCCTGGTATTGGGCTGGATCGCCGCCGCCCAAGCGGCCGCGTCGCTGCCGTCAACCAAGGTTGAGGTCACGCCAAAACGCCCCAGAACCTGCTCGATCACATAGCGGCATGCCCCAAACATGGCCTTGGCCGCCACGATGTGGTCGCCACTTTTGACCGAACACATGAGTGCCGCCGTGACCGCGGCCATGCCCGAGGCCGTTGCCCGCCCGCAGGGCGCCCCTTCGAGGGCGGCAAGCCGCTCCTCGAACATCTGAGTGGTGGGATTGCCATAGCGTGTGTAGGTAAAGCCCGAGGCGCCCTTGAAACGGGCTTCCGCCTCTTCTGGTCCCTCATAGGCGTACCCGGAGGTCAGAAACAGGCCTTCCGCAGTTTCCTGGAACGCCGAGCGCAGCTGTCCGCCGCGCACTGCGCGGGTGCGCGGGCGCCAGGCGCCCTCATCCTTGTGGGTTGCCATCAGAACCTGCCTCTCATTCGCCGCGAGAGAATTCGCCCGCCTTGCTGCGCAAGGTCAAGCCGCATAACGTCGCCCGGCACCTAGCACATGGAACCTTTTGCGTATGACTGCCATCAGCCCTCAGACCGCCCTCATCTACGTCATGGTCACCGTCTCGGCCGCCGACGGCAATATGGCCGATTCGGAAATCGAGGCCATCGCCGCCCGGGTGCGGGATCTGCCGGTATTTGGCAAGTTCGAGCGGGCCCACCTGCTGCGCACGGCCCAGGAATGTGCGGCAATTCTCGCCGAAGCCGATGGCCTTGATGCCGTACTGGGACTTGCGGCCGTGGCCCTGTCCGAGCCACTCAAAGAGACGGCCTATCTGCTTGCCCTCGATGTTGCACTCAGTGACCACAGGGTCCGCCTCGAGGAAGTGCGCATTCTGGATCGGCTGCGCCAGGCACTGGGCCTGGACCGGCTCATCACTGCAGCGCTGGAACGGGCCGCGCGTGCCCGACGCTACACGGCCTGAGCGCATACCGCCCAGGTTGCGGCAACGAGGGGAAATGCCATGAAGCAGCTGATGTTGCTGCGCCATGCCAAGGCTGAAAGCGAGCCCTCAATCGACGACGCCGACCGCCCTTTGAGTGCGCGCGGCAAGCATGATGCAACTGCCATGGGCGCAGTGCTGCGTCGTCGTGGCCTCATCCCCCAACTTGTCCTCTGCTCGCCGGCGGTCCGGACGCGTGGAACGCTTGCCCTGCTGGCCCCGGCCCTTGGCGAGCCTGCCGTACGCATCGAAAGCGAGCTCTATCTGGCGAGCTGGAAACAGATTCTCAGCCGCATCCAGGCGGTCGAGCCGGCCGTTGAGCGTGTGCTCGTGATCGGCCACAATCCCGGCCTTGCTGATTGCGCCGCTTCACTGCTTGACCGGGAGGCTGACCGTGAAGAACGGGAACGCCGGGCCCTCATGGCGGCCAAGTTTCCCACCGGTGCGCTCGCCGTGATCGATGTTCCGGTTACCACCTGGGCGCAGCTCACCCCGTTTGCCGGTGCTCTGAGCGCGTTTCTGCGTCCGAAGGATCTGCCGGGCCTGCGCTAATGCGCGGCGCGTCTGGCGAGCGTCAGGCGCGACCAGCCGAATGCGGCTTCCGGCACAATATCGCCCATCATGCGAACTTGCCTGTGGGCGATCAGCCGCCCACCCATGGCTTCATAGAAGAAGCGGGCCGGATTTCTCGCGTGTGCCCAGATAATACAGGAAGAGTGGCCGCGCCGCCCAAGTTCCACAAAGGCAGCAGCAAGCAACGCCCGTCCGATACCACAGCCGAAGTAATCCGGATCGACATAGAGCGTATAGACCTCGCCGTCATAGTGGCCCGCACTATCGCGGGCCGGACCACAACTTGTCATTCCAACAACGCCGACCGGCGCCTGCTCCGCCACAAGGACGCGCTCGCGACCGCGGGCACCGATCGTCGCGCGCCAGCGCGCGGTCTGACCGTCGGCTGTCATTGCGCATAGAAGTTGCGTCGGCAGGATCCCGGCATACGTGTCATGCCAGGACCTGATGTACACGCCTGCCAGGGCCGGTGCGTCCTGCGGCCGTGCCTCGCGGATCGCGATACCCACGTCGTCCATCGCGCAAGCTTCCCCAACTTCCCGCCGTTCGGCAAGAGGCTTCTTGCGGATATGCGCCCGCACAAACGAATCAGCCAGGTACGCGCCCACTGTCATCTGACCGCGTTGTGCGCCCAAACGCCTGCATCGCGGGCAATCTGTCCGGGATGCGTGCACAAAATCGTGGCGGCAGCGTTAAATGCTGTGTGCCATTACATAGTAACGCAGAAAAGCCTTTATGCGGTCTTTCTTTTTCCCCAAAGCGCATTACACTTTTTGTCACGGGTGCATCATATGCAGTCGATGCGCCCGCGATGCGGATGACGCGATGAGGCAGAGAGCCCAATACCGCATTGCATGGCTGAACGCGCGGTGGATCCGCCGTCCGGCAGAGATGATTTCCGTGCCTGAGTGGGAAACTCGATGCACGGACAGGAATTGTTACATCGGGGGGTGGGAGACTTAGTAACGCGGAGCAGCACTCGTCTTGTCATGTCTGCGAAGGGCCACGGATTGATGCCGTGGTGGGCGTGCAGGACGTAACAGGAGGCTGGTGAATGAGCACGCTTGATGTTTTTGACATCTTTTCCCGCGACTATGCCCGCGAGCGTTTCGAGAGCATGTCGTTACGCGACTGGCTCTTGGCAGCGCGCGATGACAAGATGCTCTACGCCACCCCGGCCGAACGCATGGTGGCGGCCATTGGCGAGCCCGAGCTGATTGACACCGCACAGGATTCCCGCCTCGGACGCATCTTCTTCAATCGCACGATCAAGACCTATAAGGCGTTTTCCGGCTTTTACGGCATGGAAGACACCATCGAGCGCATCGTAGGCTACTTCAAGCATGCAGCTCAGGGGCTCGAGGAGAAGCGTCAGATACTGTATCTGTTGGGACCGGTAGGCGGCGGCAAATCTTCGCTGGCCGAGCGCCTCAAGGATCTGATGGAAACCCACCCGATCTATGTTCTCAAGGCTGGCGATCAGATCAGTCCGGTGTTCGAGAGCCCGCTCGGGCTCTTTCGTTCGACCGAACTCGCCAATCTCCTGGCCGAACGTTACGGTATCGAACGCCATCGCGTAGGCGGGGTGATGAGCCCGTGGGCGGTCAAGCGCCTTGATGAGTTCGGCGGAGATATTTCCAAATTCGAAGTCGCGCGCCTCTTTCCCTCTAAGCTGCGCCAGATCGCCATTGCCAAGACCGAACCGGGCGATGAAAACAACCAGGACATCTCTTCACTCGTGGGAAAGGTCGACATCCGGCAGCTTGAGCACTTCAGCCAGAATGATCCTGATGCCTACGCGTTTTCGGGCGGACTCTGCCGGGCCAATCAGGGCCTGCTTGAGTTTGTCGAAATGTTCAAGGCGCCCATCAAGGTTCTGCACCCGCTGCTGACCGCAACCCAGGAAGGAAATTATATCGGCACCGAAACCCTGGGGCCCATCCCGTTCAACGGCATCATCCTGGCGCACTCCAACGAGGCGGAGTGGCAGGTGTTCAAGACTAACAAGAACAATGAAGCGTTCCTGGATCGCATCTGCGTCGTCACGGTACCGTACTGCCTCAGGGTTACCGAAGAAACCGGAATCTATAAGAAGCTTCTGACTGCCAGTGATCTGGGTAAGGCCCCCTGCGCGCCCGAAACGTTGGAGATATTGGCCAAGTTCTGCGTGATGACCCGGCTAAAGGAGCATGAAAACTCCAATCTCACCTCCAAGATGCGGGTCTATGACGGCGAAAAGCTCAAGGATACGGATCCAAAGGCGCGGACGCTGCAGGAATATAAGGATGCGGCGGGCGTCGACGAGGGTATGACCGGGATTTCAACCCGCTTTGCCTACAAGACCCTGTCGGAAACCTTCAATTATGACGTCGCCGAAGTTGGGGCTGACCCGGTTCACCTGATGTATATTCTCGAGCAGGCAATCAAACGAGAGCAGTATGCCGATGACATCGAGAAGAAATATCTCGAATTCATAAAGGTCGAACTCTCCCAGCGCTATTCCGAATTCATCGGCAAGGAAATCCAGAAGGCCTATCTCGAGTCCTATGGCGAATACGGCCAGAACCTGTTCGACCGCTATATCGCTTACGCTGACGCCTGGATCGAGGATCAGGACTACAAGGATGCCGACACCGGCCAGCTGCTGGACCGCTCCTCCCTCGATGCCGAGCTGAGCAAGATCGAAAAGCCGGCAGGAATTGCCAATCCCAAGGACTTCCGGAACGAAGTCGTGAAGTTTGCCTTGCGCTATCGCGCCCAGAACGAGGGCAAGAATCCGGCCTGGACGGCCTATGAGAAGATACGCACGGTCATAGAAAAGCGCATGTTTACCCAGGTCGAAGACCTGCTCCCGGTCATCAGCTTCGATTCCAAGAAGGACAGCGATACCCAGACCAAACACAACGAGTTCGTCAAGCGCATGCTGGCGCGCGGCTATACACCGCGTCAGGTTCGCCGCTTGGTGGAATGGTACATGCGGGTGCACAAGGCGGGCTGAATTGACCCACTTCATCGACCGAAGGCTCAATCCCAAGGGCAAGAGCCTGGGTAACCGCCAGCGCTTCCTGCGGCGCGCGCGCGCGCAGATCCGCGATGCGGTGCAAAAGTCGCTCAAGGACGCAGCTGTTGCGGACGTCGGCAAGGAGCGCAAGATCAGGATATCGACCCGCGGCACCGGTGAGCCGCGCTTCCGTCTTGATCCCACACAGGGCGGAGAGCGCGACTTCGTGCTGCCGGGCAACAAGGAATTCACGCCGGGCGACGAAATCAAGAAACCTCCCTCCGGTGCCGGAGGCGGGGGCAAGGATGCGGCAACCTCTGGTGAAGGCGAGGACGATTTCGAGTTCACCATGACCCAGGATGAGATCCTGGACATCTTCTTTGAAGACCTCGAACTGCCCAATCTGGTGCGCACCACACTCAAGGAGACGCCAAGCCGGACCTGGCGACGAGCGGGCATCACGACCGCAGGTTCCCCGACCCAGATCAATCTCGTGCGTACCATGCGCAATTCCTTCAGCCGCCGCCTGGCGCTCAAGCGTCCGGCGCTTGCTGAAATCGAAGCACTGGAACACGAACTTGAGGAGCTTGAGGCTGATGTCGGAGGCGCTGCCGACCAACGCAATCGTATTGCAGCCCTGCAGCAGGAGATCGAACGACTGAAGGCCAAACGCAAATGGGTTGCGTTCATCGATCCCATCGACGTCCGTTTTAATTCCTTCACCGAGCAACCTGTTCCAACCAGCCAGGCAGTGATGTTCTGCCTGATGGATGTATCCGGTTCGATGGGCGAGCGGGAAAAGGACCTGGCAAAGCGCTTTTACATGCTGCTCCACCTCTTTCTCAAGCGGCGGTATGAGAAAGTCGACGTCGTCTTCATCCGGCATACCCATGACGCACAGGAAGTCGACGAGCAGGAGTTTTTCTATTCGCGGCAGTCCGGTGGCACCATCGTCTCGACGGCACTCGACAAGATGCTAGAGATCCAGAGGGCCCGGTACGCGACTGCAGACTGGAACATCTACGCGGCCCAGGCGTCCGACGGCTACACGCAGTCTGGTGATGCACGACGCTGTGTCGAGATGCTCAATGCGGACATAATGCCTCTGTGCCAGTATTACGCCTATATCGAAATCCTCGACGAGCGCGAGATGGAAGTGTTCTCAAACGAGGAATCCGGAGCCGAACTGTGGCGCGCCTATCGCGCACTTGCAGCCGGATGGCCGAACTTCGCCACCAAGCGCATTGCCAAACCGACCGACATATTTCCGGTGTTCCGGGAGCTTTTCCGCAAGGAGGAGAGCTGACCATGGCGCTGCTCTTCAGTGACGCCGAATGGGACTTCGCCACTTTGGACCGCACTTACAAGGCGATCGAGGAAATCGCCGTGGGAGAGCTTGGCCTCGACGTCTACCCCAATCAGATCGAGGTAATCTCTTCCGAACAGATGCTGGATGCCTATTCCTCCATGGCGATGCCACTGATGTACAGCCATTGGTCCTTCGGCAAGCTGTTCGCGCGCGAAGAGGCACTCTACCGCGCTGGATATACCGCCCTCGCCTATGAAGTCGTGATCAATTCCAATCCCTGCATCTCCTATCTTCTCGAAGAGAATTCGATGACGATGCAGGCACTCGTCATGGCCCACGCAGCTTTCGGACACAATCACTTTTTCAAGAACAATTATCTCTTCCAGCAATGGACCGATGCCGAAGGCATCCTCGACTATCTCTCCTTCGCCAAGCGTTATGTCAGCGCTTGCGAAGAGCGCTACGGACGTGACGAGGTAGAGAGGGTTCTCGACTCGGCGCACGCCTTGATGAACGAAGGAGTCTTTCGCTACCGCAGGCCACCGCGGCCGTCGCGCGAACGCCAGCGTGAGAAGCTGCAGGCCCGTCTGCGCTATGAAGAGGAGGCCTACAACGAGCTGTGGCGAACTCTTCCGGCCGGCAGCGATGTTGCGCCTCAGCCCCCGGTTGACGATCCCGATGACATCGGCACCGGTGAGATCAAGCTTCCCGAGGAGAACATCCTCTATTTCCTGGAAAAGAACTCACCCACCTTGCGTCCCTGGCAGCGAGAGATTTTGCGCATCGTGCGCACCCTGGCGCAGTACTTCTATCCACAGCGGCAGACCAAGGTGATGAATGAAGGCTGCGCGACTTTCATTCACCACACCATCATGAACCGTCTCTATGACAAGGGGATGATCGGCGAGGGCGCGCTGTTGGAATTCCTGCACAGCCATACCAGCGTCGTTTTTCAGCCCGGCTTCGACGATCGCCGCTTCAGCGGCATCAATCCCTACGCGCTCGGTTATGCCATGATGGCCGATATCAAGCGCATCGTCGAAGAACCCACCGCAGAGGATCGCGACTGGTTTCCAAGCTTTGCCGGTACCGGCGACTTTATGGCGGTGTTGCGCAATGCCTGGGCGAACTATCGCGACGAAAGCTTCATCGAACAGTTTCTAAGTCCCAAGCTGATGCGCGATTTTCGCCTGTTTGCGCTCCATGACAAGGCGGAGGGAGGGGCCTATCGGGTCACCCACATTCACGATGAGACGGGCTATCGTCACACCCGCGCGACCCTTGCGCATCTCTATGATGTGGGTCTTAACGACCCCAACATCCAGGTGGATCGCGCCGATCTGAAGAGTTCACGCACGCTCCATCTGGTGCATACACCCCATCGCGGGGTACCGCTCCATAGCGCAAGCATGGAGCAGGTGCGCGCCCATATCAGCCACCTCTGGGGTCATGAGGTAAAGATCCGCGAAGCAATGGCGGAATAGGCCCTGGCGCGCCAAGCCCACACCGCCTTTACTCCGGTCTGACCTACCCGTGCTGCTGGGCGTGTGCCGCAGGCTGGACCGTTTTCATGCTGGTCGCCGGCGGGTTCCAAATACCTGAATACACTATGACTGCAACCGAGATGGCGAGAATCAGAATACCCGCCGCAATGGCTATAAGGCGAGGAAGTGCCTCACCCTTGTCGACTTGATTCGCTGCGTGAATAGGAGCGTCCATGGCTAAGCCCTCATAAATCCGGCCCGCTCTTTGCTAAGCGGCCATTGCCGGCTTGCCCGTTGACTCAATCAATATACGCCGAATTTTGGACCTTTGCCCGACTTTTTTACGGCGGCGTCACTTTCCGTAAATGTTTCCGAGCCCTTGAGCCGGCTTCCTGCCAGCCGGCCAAGGATTAACCAAACTGGGCTTGCGTGCTCGTCTGCCCACTGTTCTGGGCCGTCAGAACGGCCCTGGGGGCCGCTGGTACCCGAACCGCGATCGTCGCCGACAGCATCGCTGCCAGCAAGGCGATAATCACTGCATAGAGGATGGTGGTGCCGAAGATCTCCCCATCGGCGGCCAGATAACTACGCATATGCCTCTCCATCGTAAGCCGGTCTGCGATGGGGCTGCGGCGCCCTCTGCGCCAGCCCGCCGGCTTGGCCCTCTAAGTGGGCCCGGCGGGCGCGGTTGCAACTGCGAACGGCTATGCGCTGGGCGCATGCCTTTGCAGTCTTGCACTCCGTCGCCGACCACCTACCTCAGCCGGTTCTGTTGGAGGCGCTTTTCTTGGGCGCAGGCCTCGGCTATCGGTAGACGGCGCCTGGCCCTGCCATGTCTGGCGCGTCGCGGAGGAGCGTGAATGATCCGGCTGCGCAGGCTTGCGCCCATTGTTCTAAGCATTGGCGGGGCGCTGGCTCTTTCCAGCTGCGCCAGCCTCAACCCGTTCGCGACCAGTCGTCCGGTCGTCGCGGCGCCCCGGCCCCTGGTGGTCCGGCCCCACCCGCAGCCGCCGGCATCTGCGATCCCTGCCCCCACGCCGCGCCCCTATTACGTGGCGCCAGCACCCCAGCCCTATCTGCACCCAGCCCCGGCAGAGGCAAGATCCGCACGTCCCAGGAAGACCATGGTCGAACCGCAGTCCCTGATCGGCCTGCGCCGCGGCCAGGTCGCGCGCCAGCTGGGCCAACCCCATGGCATCGCCAAGGATGGCCCTGGCCTCGTCTGGCGCTATGTCGCGGCGGGCTGTGGGCTCAACGTCTATTTCTTTCCGGATCTCAAGACCAATGAGTTCCATGTCCTCAAATTCTCACTGGAAGGGCCGGACGGAAAGGCGCTCGATATCAATGCGCCCTGCCGGCGCCAACTTCTCGCCCTGAAGGATCAGAATGCAGGCTAGGCCGGAAAGCGCTCGTGCGCGCATTGCTATAGTTGATGACGACGCCCTCTTCGCCGAATCGGTGGCGCGCAACCTCGCCGATGCCGGCTACGCCACGGTGAGCTTTGCCGACGGCGCCAGCGCGCTGAGCGCGCTCGAGCGCGACCAGGATGTCGACATGGTGCTGCTTGACTGGAAAATGCCGAACATGACTGGCATTGAACTGCTGCAGCACCTGCGGCAGCGCGGCATCGAGATCCCGGTGATCTTTCTGACCGTGCTGAGCGATCAGGTGTACGAAGAAGCGGGCCTTCTGGGCGGAGCTGTCGACTTCATCGAGAAATCCCGCAATTTTTCGATCCTGCTGCGAAGAATTGAACTCATTCTGGACGGGGCCAAGGGCAGCGACAGCAAAAAGGCAGGCGTGGTGACCTGCGGGCGCCTCACCCTCGACCACGACTCCAAGCGCGCGGCCTGGAACGGCGTCCAGCTCGGCCTGACCCTGACCGAGTTCCGCATCGTCGTGCTGCTGGCCGACAATGCCGGCCGCGATGTCAGCTATCGCGAAATCTACGATATTGTGCACGGCGAGGGCTTCCTCGCCGGAGAGGGCGAAATCGGCTACCGCACCAACGTCCGTGCCTTCATCAAGCGCATTCGCCAGAAGTTCCGCGATGCAGACGAGACGTTCTCGGCGATCCAGAACTACCCGAGCTTTGGATACAGGTGGCATGACGATGCCGCGTAAATCGTGGCGCACACGACTGGTACCATCCTTCTCGTTTCAGCTTCTCGTGCTGGCTCTCGTGCTTCTGACCGTGCCGGCAGTGCTCTATTGGCAGTTCGACCGCTATGAGCGGCGTCAGCAGCAGGTCTTGCACAATGCGGTCAGCCATATGGGAGAGATGATCGCTGCCGTCCTGAGACCGCATCTGGAGCAGTTCGATTCCGAGAGCAGCGGCGAATTGCGCAAGGCGCTGGATGCCGCAGCCATCGATGGCACCAACATCAAGCTGCTGCTGCGCCTTCAGGGGCGCGGCAGCCAGGACTTCTTTTACGTCGCCTCGGCGCCACAGGTGTCGGCTGACTATCTGAAGCGCGAACGCAGCGAACTCATCGCCTCGGGTATTTTCAATCATTTTGCTCCGGCCTGCGACAGGCCCGAGGACCTGCAGGTGCGCTTTACCAATCCCGCCGGTCAGCCGGAAATCCTGACTTCACTGACCCCGGTTCATGTCGGTGCCGAGTGCTGGATCGTCCTGACCTCCGAAAACGCGGCCAGTCTCGCGGCGCAAGGCCCGGGTCATCTGGTGTGGAGCGCGCCCGCCTTGCGTATCGCCGCGATTCTTTACGTGCTGTCTGCCATACTCATTCTGTGGCTGCTCTTTCATCTGCGCCGCAACGTGACACGGTTTCGCCAGACCGCACGCCGCATCCGTTTGCGTGGCCCCGGACCTGCGTCGTTCCGCGAGGTCAACACGGTCCCCGAACTTGCGGGCGTTGCCGAAGACTTCGACGCGATCGTTACCGCCCTGACCCAGAGCCAGGCCTTTATCCGCCAGACCGCGGAAGAAAACACCCACGCGCTCAAAACCCCCCTGGCCACCATCGCCCAGTCGCTCGAGCCGTTGCGTCGGTCCATTGCCCCCGACGATGTCGCAGCCAAGCGCAGCCTCGAACTCATCGAGCGCTCTGTCGCCCGGCTCGATACGCTTGTCTCTGATGCGCGCGATCTTGAAGAAGCGGTTGCCGAAGTGCTCTATCCCGAGGCCCGGCCGCTAGACCTGTCGGAGTTTGTCACCAACCTTGCGCAGTCCTATGCGGAAGCCCTGGCACTGCAGAAAAAGCGTCTTACGCTGGCCATTACGCCTGGCATCACGGCCTACGGCAATGAAGACCTGCTCGAACCGGTGCTCGAGAATCTGCTCGAAAACGCAGCCAGCTTCACCCGCGAGGGTGGCGCCATCGAGCTGTCACTCAGCCGGGCGAACGGACTTGCCAGACTGGTCGTCGCTGACCGCGGCCCGGGAGCGGATCCCCAGCATCTGCC
>JAGWRJ010000133.1 GCA_028869725.1 Alphaproteobacteria bacterium
GATGAAATCAGTGGCACGCCCGCCGCGAAATCGATTCCGGTGCGCATCGTCGCCTCCTGAAGAAGATCCAGGCGACAGCTGAAAAAGCGAAGCCGGCAGGCAGAGCAATCCGAACAAGATCATCAGTGGCGATGCTGTCGCCGGCAAACTGCCGCGTTTGCACGCATTGCACACCACTGGCCACCTAAGTGCCATGACGGAGCACATAACGCGGCACTGCCTCTGCCGTTCGTCAGTGCAGTGTTGCCGCAAACAGATCCTTCATGGCCTGCCAGGAGCGCCGCTCGGCCACCGGGTTATAGGCGCAGCCATGCGCCAGGTTGTTGCCCGCCTTTGCATCGGTATAGCAGTGGGCCGTGCCGCCATAGAGCACGAGCTGCCAGTCGACATGGGCCTTTTCCATGTTCTCCTCAAAAGCATGGCGTGCCGCGGGCGGCGTATTGGGATCGAGATAGCCCTGCAGAACGAGAACATGGGCCTTGATATTGCTGTCGTCGGCAGGGGTGGGATTGGTGAGATTAGCGACATGAAAGCCGACCACATCCTTGATGTCTGCGCCGCTGCGCGCCAGTTCCAGAGCACCGACGCCGCCAAAGCAATAGCCAATGGCTGCGATCCGGCTGGGATCGACCATCGGATTGGCGCGCAGGAGGTCATAGGCGGCAAGCACATGGCGTCGATAGAGCGCACGGTTGCCTATGTATTTTGAGGATTCGGCAGCGGCCTCCATATTGGTGGTGGGATGTACGCCCTTGCCATAGATGTCGGCAATGAAGACAACATAGCCGAGCCTGGCCAGGCGCTCTGCATGCACCCGTTCGTTGTCGGAAACACCTTTCCACGCCGGGAAAATCAGAACGCCCGGACGCTTGCCATGGCCTGCATCATCGAAAACGAGATATCCCTGATAGGTTCCGGTGCCGATCTTGTAGTCGATCGTGCGGGTTTTGATCGCAGCAAGTGCCGGATGCGCGGCGATGAGCGCTGCAAGGATGAAAAAGCTGGCAATCGCTCCTGACCATGAACCCATGCGTTTCATCAGCATTTCCTCCGCGCAGACATCGCGAAGCATGCCAGCAGCCGGAGGGATGGTAAAGCTGGGTACCGCGTTTGGGCGGCCTCAGTGCCCGGAAGCCTCTCGGCGGTCCCGGGGCACGCCCTGCTTGTTCGCGCACCACCTCTGAACACCAAGGAGGAGCAGGAGAAGGGCGAACGAAAGGATGACACTGAGAGCATGCCATAGACTGTATCGATAGAGCGTCACACTAACTTCGTGGCATTTGCCGTACAGACACAGAAAGTAGTGTCCCGTCTTCGCGTAACCATTGATGGCATCTCCTCCAAGGTAGAGGGCCACGCTGCTGAAAACGAGAAGATTGGCGAGCACCGCCAGCGCGTAGAGCCTTATCGCACGGTCCAGTTTCACGCGGATGTGTCCTTAAGAGGGCCGCATCTTTCAAGCTACGTCAGGCACTGCGCAGCCGCGAAGTCTTTCATTCGGGTCAGGAAAAATGACTTACCGATGCTTCAACGGCCGGCACATTTTGTGTTGGACGCTGGCGGCTGAGGAGAGGGCATTGAGGACGGCGACAGAATGAGTTATAAATGACTGACTAGTCGGTCATTTTGGAGGCCATGACATGGCTCGTGCCGTCGATCGCGATGCCAAACGTCTCAAAATCCTTGAGGCGTCGACCCGGCGGTTTGCCCAGTCAGGCTTTGATGCCACCTCGATGGACGATCTGGCCCTGGCCGCCGGCGTCAGCAAGGGCTCGCTCTACGACTATTTCCGCAACAAGGAAGACCTGTTTTACGCCTGCTTCGAATGGTTCGAGGCCCAGCTCCTCGCCGCCAGCATGGCGCGCCTTGCAGAGCAGAGCGATGCCAAGGCCCGCCTGATCGGCTTCGCTGACACCTCGGTACAGGCCCTGCAGGAGAACATTGCCCTTTACCCGGTCATGCTCGAGGTCTGGGCGGCCGCTGCAAAGAGCGGCACACGGGAGCGCTTTTCCCAGGCCATGCGCACGCTCTATGCACAGTTTCGGGCCCAGGTCAGTACCCTCGTCCGCAGCGCGCAGGCATCCGGAGACCTGAAGCCGGACGTCGACGCCGAGGCGCTCGCCGGGATGATGATCGGCGCTGTCGACGGCCTCCTGCTGCAGTACTGGCTCGACCCCAGTTTCGATCCACGCGCCTGGGTGAAGAGCTTCATGAACAGCCTCTTTTCTGGAATCGGGAGCTAGCGTCATGCGCCGGTCTGCATTCGCCACGATCTTCGCCGCAGTCATCGTTCTGCCCGCTCACGCCATCGCGGCCAGTGCGGATGCCCTGGTACGCGCCGCGTTCGACAACTGGCGCGCCCGGAGCTCGCAGACCGAAGTCACAATGCTTGTGCATCGACCCGACTGGCAGCGCAGCATGACGATCAAGGCATTTACCCGCGGCAACAATGATGCCCTCGTGCGCTTCACCGCACCAGCCGAAGACCGGGGCAATGCAACACTCAAGAGAGGCGATGACACCTGGATCTTCAATCCCAAGCTCAATCAGGTAATCAAGCTGCCACCCAGCATGCTCGCCCAAAGCTGGATGGGTTCGGACTTCTCCTATAACGACCTGTCCAAATCCGAAGAACTTCTGACCGACTACACCCACAAAATTGTCGCTCAGACCACATCAGGCGCTCATACCGTCTACACCATCGACGCCATCCCCAAGCCTGGCGCCCCGGTTGTGTGGGGCAAGCTCGAAGTCAGGATCCGTGATGATGGTGTCATGCTGGGTGAGACCTATTTCGATCAGGACATGAAGGTGGTGCGCCGCATGACCACCGATAAGGTGGGACGGATTGGCGGACGCCCCTATCCGCTGACCATGACCATGCATCCTGCCCACCATCCCGGACAATGGACGCAGATCAAAACTACCTCGGGGCGCTTCAACATCTCCCTGCCCGACTATCTCTTCACCCTCTCCAATCTGCAGAACCCACGGGAGTAGCTCATGCTGGGAGCGCTTGCCTGGCGTAACATCTGGCGGCAACCGCAGCGAACCGCATTGAGCCTGATCTCGATCGCGCTGGCCTGCGCCATCACGATCTTTCTTCTATCCCTGCAGTTGGGCACCTACACCACGATGAAAGAAAACGTGCTGCATCTGCTGGATGGCTATGCCCAGATCCAGCCGCCAGGTTATGCAGCGGACCCCGACATACGCAAAACCATCGCCAATCCGGACGCAATCATGACCGCGCTTCGCGGCATCCCTGGCATCAGCGCGAGCGCCCCTCGAGCCACAAGTTATGTGATCCTTGCCTCCGGCTCGCGCAGCTATGGCGCGGCAGTCCTCGGCGTGGATCCTGCACGCGAGATCCACGTCTCCAGCCTGGCCTCGACGGTGACAAGAGGCCGTTACCTCAGATCCGGCGACACCGATGCCGCGGTGGTCGGTACCGGACTTGCCCGCAATCTGAAACTTTCGATCGGAAGTCGCCTGACCCTGCTCGGCAGTGCGCGCGACGGTTCGATTGCTGCGGATGTCCTGATCGTACGCGGCATAGTTGCCACCGGTTCACCGCAAATCGACCGGCAGGTCATCGAGATGCCACTGTCGCGCTTTCAGGCTGACTTCGCGCTTGGGCACCGCGTCAATACTATTGCGATCGCAGGCCGACACCTCGCCAGTGTCACCGCCAGCCTTCCTGCTCTCAGGCGGCTCGCCCACAAACGCGGCCTTGTCGTCCGCGACTGGACCAGACTTGAGCCCGCACTTCATGACGTAATCCTGCTCGACATGAGTTTTTCCGTACTTCTTTACGCCAGTCTGATCGTGGTGGTGGTGTTCATCATCCTCAACACACTCCTGATGAGCATCCTCGAACGCACCCGAGAATTTGGTGTCCTTCTTGCCCTTGGCATGCGCCCCAGCCAGATCGGCCGCATGATTTGGCTCGAACTCATGTTCCTGGCCGGCGCCGGCATGCTCATCGGCGTGGCCTTGGGGTCCACGATCACCTTTATGTTCGTGAGCCATGGCATCGCCTTTGCCGGAGCCGAGGCCCTGTTCCGGCAATGGCACATGCCCTCAACGCTTTATCCCGAACTCGATCTCAAGACGGCGCTAGCCGGGCCTGCGGCGATCGCCCTGTCCATTATGGTGTCAGGCATTGTTCCCTATCTGCGCATGCGCAGACTGACACCACTGTCTGCCATGAGGTCGGCATGATGAACCTGGCCCGCCTCCTGCTTCCACTGTCCTGGCGCAATCTGTGGCGCAATCCCCGCCGCACGGTGATCACCGTCCTCGTCGTCAGTGTTGGTCTTTGGTCAATCCTGATCTTCGCGGTGCTGCTTCGGGCCTGGTCCCAATCCAGCCGCGATACTACGCTGCGCCTGATGACGGCAGAAGGCGAGATCCATGCCAGAGGCTATCTGGACGATCCCACTGCTGCCCATCACATGCCGCAACCCGCGGGCGCCTTGGCACGGATACTTGCCTCGCCTCAGGTTTCTGCCTGGAGCCCGCGCCTGCGCATCAGCGCAATCGTACAGAGCGAGTATAAAACGCTTCCCGTCACCCTGGTCGGCGTCGTTCCCCAGCGCGAACGCGCCGTTTCCGACATCCCACACGACATCGTACAGGGCCACTATGTGTCGGGACCAGACGATGGTGGCATCGTGATCGGTCGGGACCTTGCAAAGCGCCTGAAGACCCGGATTGGCAGGCGTGTCGTCATCATGGCGCAGGATGCCACAGGACATCTTCGCGAACGGGCATTTGAGGTGGTCGGGCTTTATGGAGCAAGCCGCGAGGCCGAAGACGAGTTCACCTTTACCGGCATAGCTCCAGCGCAGGCGCTGACCCGGGTCGGACATGCCGTCTCCGAGATCGCATTCGAC
>JAGWRJ010000134.1 GCA_028869725.1 Alphaproteobacteria bacterium
GAGGGGGGCGCGGCGGGCTTCTACGAGAAAGCGGGGTTTAACTTTTCGGGAGAAGTGCCTGGTTATGCGCTAAAGCCGCATGGCGGCCTCACTGCCACCCGATTTTATTGGAAGCGTCTGGACTCATTAGAATCGGATCGAACAAGCCTGTAACCGGGGCAGATTGCCGGGCGGTGAGGTTGCGCTGAAGGCGGCGTTGTGATTCACGCTTTGCATGACGCTGCCGGACGCTGGATTGTTGGAGGCTCTTTCTCTCGCCGAGTTGCGGGATCTCGTCGGTGTGCTGATCGCGGAAGTCCGGCGACTGCAATCCGACAACGCCATCCTGCAAGACAAGGTGGAAGCGCAGCAGGCAAGGATCATGACCTTACAGACCGAAAACCAGGCGTTACGCGACGAGGTGGCACGGCTCAAAGGCCTGCCCCCGCGGCCACCGATCCGTCCGTCAGGGATGGAGAAGGCGACCGAAGCCGGAGCAGGCGCCAAGGGGCGGAAGCGTTCGAAGCAGCGGCGGGGCGCCAAGCGTGATCGGGATGCGGTCACCAAGGAGATCGTGGTGAAGGCCAAGGTTCCGGCCGGGTCGCGGTTCAAAGGGTTCGAGGACATCCTCGTGCGCGACCTCCAGCTTTCGGCGGAGGTGATCCGCTATCGGCGGGAGCGCTGGCTGACGCCCATGGGCGAGACCGTGGTCGCCCCCTTGCCCACAGGTATTGTCGGCGGGTTCGGCCCGGAACTGCGGCGCTTCCTGCTTGCGGCGCACATCCAGGGCCAGGTCACCATGGAACGGCTGACGGCCCTGCTGAATGGCATCGGGGTCGAGATTTCAAAGCGCCAGGTCGTGCGGCTTCTGTCTCATCCGCTCGACAGCTTTGTGGCCGAGGATCAGGCGGTGCTGCGCGCCGGATTATCCACGGCGCGATGGATCACGGTCGATGACACCGGTGCCCGGCATGCCCGCAAGGACGGGATCACGACCCAAATCGGCCATGACGCCTTCACGATCTTTCGAACGGGCACGTCGAAATCGCGGGAAAACTTCCTCTCGCTGCTCCGGGCCGGTCACACGGACCATGTCATCAACCCGGTGGCGCTCGGTTATATGCGCGAGCGCGGTCTGGCGGGGCCGGTGATCGCCTTGCTGGAGGCTCACCCCAACAAGATCTTCGCCGACGCGGCCGCCTGGGCCGCTCATCTCGCCAGGCTGGGTATCGATCAGCTCGCCGTTACACCTGATCCGGTGCGCATCGCCACCGAAGGGGCGCTCTGGGGCGCGATCAACCACCATGGCCTGTTGAACGGAACGGTGATCGTCTCTGACGACGCGGGGCAGTTCCGTGTCGGCGAGCACGCCTTGTGTTGGGTTCATGCGGAACGGCTCGTCCACAAGCTGGTGCCGGTGACCGCCGCGCAACGACGGGCAGTCGAGATCACTCGGGCGCTCATCTGGTGGCTGTATGCTGACCTGAAGGCCTGGAAGCGCGACATCTGCCCGCGCCGGGCTGCCGCCTTGAAAGCACGCTTCGATCGCATCTTCACGCGTCGCACCGGCTACGCCTTGCTGGACCGCCTCCTCGCGCGGCTCCATCGACGCAAATCCGACCTGCTCCGGGTGCTGCAACGTCCCGAGATCCCGCTGCACACGAATGGATCGGAGAACGATATCCGCGCCTGCGTCATCAAACGAAAAATCTCTGGTGGCACGATGAGCGACGCAGGGCGCACTGCCCGCGACGTCATGCTCGGCCTCATGAAGACTTGCGGCAAGCTCCGCGTCTCGTTCTTCCGCTATCTCGGTGACCGCCTCCACATACCCGGCGCCATCACCATCCCGCAGTTGCCAGACCTCGTGCGCCAGGCAGCCACAGCCTGACTGCCCGCCAATCTGCCCCGGTTACAGTCCACAGATACTAACTCATTGTTTGAGCGAATGTCTTTCGGCTCAGGTTGCTCCAACCCTCACCTGACACATGCTAGCTTGCGGCTCATTTGTCTCAAGCGAGCATGGAAATCCGCTCGTGCAATAACAATCATTAGATTGCGCCAAACCATTGGACGATCAGGCTCTCACAAGCGCTCATCAAACCGACTGCGCGTCTGCTTAACCCGAGCGAGTATGTAAAGGCCACGAAGCTGCGTCACCTTGACGCAGATCAAGATAAAGGCAGGAAAATAATCACGAAGGACTGTTCGCGCGGAACAGTGGCAAAGCCATTCACGCGATCAAGGGGGAGGAAGACACAGCATGACGATGATCTATCAAAAAAATTATCCGTCAGGTAATGAACTGTCTGAAATGATGCGACCGTGTTCGATGGTAACTATCGGAACAGGCTATGGGTGCTCTGGATGACCGTGTTGGACCCAAAGGCAGCCGCCTGGTCTTCGGCACCAGCAGATCCGGGGAGGTGAAACCGTATTCCGCCTCGGCGCGGGTGGTTGGCCGCCTCCGCTCCCTCCTCGGTGATCATCCATTTGATCGCAACGCTCCCGGTTCAGGGTTCGGGCATCGCCGC
>JAGWRJ010000135.1 GCA_028869725.1 Alphaproteobacteria bacterium
GAGAAGTTCGCATTTCTGGGCAACCAAGGAATTCACCTGTTTCCACAGGACGGTAGCGGCATCAGCGCTGATGGCATTGTGGTCGCCTCAGGCGCCGTTGAAGACCAGGTCCCCGACATCGCCGCCGCCCGCGCCAAATCCGTACCTGTGGTGACGCGCGCCCAACTTCTTGCCCAACTCTTTAATGACGCCCGGGTCCGGATCGGCGTTGCGGGCACGTCCGGAAAGTCGACAGTTACCGGCATGATCGGCCATATCCTGATGGCCGCGGGCAAGGACCCGACCATCATGAACGGAGCAGTGATGAACAACCTGGTCTCCGCCGACGCCCCCTTTGCAAGCGCCCGGGTCGGCGGCGCCAGCCTCTTTGTCAGTGAAGTCGACGAAAGTGACGGCTCGATCACGCAGTACATTCCCACCATTGCGGTGGTCAACAACATAGCTCTCGACCACAAGACGCTCGCCGAATTGCGCGTTCTCTTTTCGGACTTCGCGGCCAAGGCAGGGCTGGCCGTCCTCAACCTCGATAATCACGAGACGGCGAAACTGGTTGCGGACCTGCCACCGGAGCGCACCATCGCCTACTCGCTCAAAAAAAAGAGTGCAGACCTGCTCGCCAGTGCCATCACGCCCGAACCCGACGGCATATCGTTTCATGTCCGGTTCCGTGATGCAGGCAGCGCTGAAGTCAGACTTGCCGTACCGGGGCGTCACAATGTTGCCAACGCACTGGCAGCAATCGGTGCCTGTATAGCTGCAGGCGTTCCGCTTGCAACATCAACCCAGGCGCTCGCGAGTTTCCGCGGAATCCGAAGGCGTCTGGAGACAATCGGCACCGTTCATGGTGTTACTGTAATTGATGATTTTGCCCATAATCCCGACAAGATAGCCGCTACCTTGTCAGCACTCCACGAGTTTCCCGGGCGGCTCCTCATACTTTTTCAGCCGCATGGATTTGGTCCGCTAAAACTCATGAAGGACGAATTCATTCGTGGCTTCGCCAAGGGACTGTCCCCGGAAGACGTGCTCGTTATGCCAGAGCCGGTCTATTATGGCGGCAGTACGGATCGTAGCGTATCTTCGATCGATATTGTAACCGGCGTGGTCGCGGCGGGACGGCGGGCCCAATCCTTCCTGACCCGGGACGAATGCGGCCAGCGCCTTGTAGAACTTGCCCAATCCGGTGACCGGATCGTGGTAATGGGCGCCCGCGACGACACCCTCCGGGAATTCGCTCAGCATTTATTGCTGCGGTTACAAAGCTAACGTTCAAGCCGCGCGTTCAGAATTCGCGGTTGCCGCACTATCGCACCCCTCGCGTCCGGGCACCAATAATCCAGCCCGCGGACGGACAAAATGAGGACAGCCGACGCTCAACGAAGCAATCCTGCGGCCACTCGGATGGGATCACCATTGGCACCAGCGCCGAGTCTGGCCTGTTGCAGCGGCTGCGCGCGCGGCGATGGAGCTTCGCGCCATCGGGAAGGTCGAACTCAGGGCGGGCCACACCGGGAAACCGGGATGAAGCTGGTCGGAGAGAGAGGATTCGAACCTCCGGCCCCTACGTCCCGAACGTAGTGCTCTACCAGGCTGAGCTACTCTCCGATGGCCTCAGGCCACCCCGCCTAGTCGCGGGGAGCGGCTCTTATAACGGCGCCCTCTTTA
>JAGWRJ010000136.1 GCA_028869725.1 Alphaproteobacteria bacterium
ATTCTGGGCCTTGACCCCGGCCTTGCCCGCATGGGCTGGGGCGTGGTGGAACTGTCCGGAACCCGGCTCGCCCATATCCGCCACGGCGTGCTGACCAGCGATTCCAGCAAGGACCTCGGGCGCCGTCTGCTGGCGCTCTACAGTGGGCTGAGCGCCATTATCGCCGAGCTGGAACCGCAGGCCATCGCCGTCGAACAGGCCTTCGTGGCCAAGGATCCCTCCGCCGCCCTCAAGCTTGGTCACGCCCGCGCCGTCGCCCTGCTGGCCGCCGCCCAGGCCGAGCTCGAGATCGCCGAATATGCCCCCAATCACATCAAAAAATGTGTGGTCGGTGTGGGACATGCCGGCAAGGAGCAGGTCCAGGCAATGATCCGTGTGCTGTTGCCAAGCGCCAACTGCACGCAGGCCGACGCCGCCGATGCCCTGGCCGCCGCCATCACCCACGCCCACCTGGCAGGCAGCCGGGCCCGCCTGAAGGTCGCGTCGTGATCGGCAAGCTCACCGGAACCGTGGATATGGTCGGCGACGACCACGTCATCCTCGATGTCGGTGGAGTGGGCTACATCGTGCACTGTCCAAGCTCGAGCCTTTCGCGCATGCATCCAGGCGATGAGGCGGTACTGATGATCGAGACCCGTCTCACTGAAGAGAGCATCAGGCTTTATGGCTTTACCACTGCCGTGGAGCGCGAATGGTTCCGCCTGCTGCAGACCGTGCAAAACGTCGGTGCCCGCGTGGCCCTCTCGGTTCTCTCCACACTGAGCCCGCAGGATCTGCAGACGGCAATCGCACTTTCCGACCGGACCGCGATCGGGCGGGCCCAGGGCGTGGGGCCCAAGCTTGCCACTCGCATCCTGAGCGAGCTCAAGGATAAAGCGCCGGCGCTGGTGTTCACCGGCGCCGACGCGGCCGGACACGGCCCCGCGCAGGGCCGGGCCGGTGAGGATGCGCTCGCCGCACTTCTCAAGCTTGGCTATGCTCAGGCCCAGGCCGCGGAACTGGTGGCCCGGGCGCTAAAGACTCTTGGCGCCGACGCTCCGGTCGATGCGGTCATCCGCGAAGCGCTAAAAGCGATGGCGCGATAGGATCGAGCCATGGCAAAAGCTCCTATGCAGAGCCCAGATCGCGTTCTAGATCCCATCCGCCGCGACGATGATGGCGTTGAGACCTCGCTGAGGCCTCAGGTGCTGGCGGACTTCATCGGTCAACGACAGGCCCGCGAAAATCTCGACGTCTTCATCCGCGCGGCCCGCGAGCGCGGTGACGCGCTTGACCATGTCCTGTTTTCGGGCCCCCCCGGCCTTGGCAAGACCACCCTCGCCCAGATCATCGCCCGCGAACTTGGGGTCAATTTCCGGTCTACCTCCGGTCCGGTCCTCGCCAAAGCGGGCGATCTGGCGGCGATTTTGACCAATCTCGACGAACGCGACGTCCTCTTCATCGACGAAATCCACCGTCTCAATCCGGTGGTCGAGGAAATCCTCTATCCTGCCATGGAGGATTACGAACTCGATCTCGTGATCGGTGAAGGACCCGCAGCGCGCTCGGTGAAGATCGGACTGAAACCGTTCACCCTCGTAGGGGCCACCACCCGCTCGGGACTGATCACCACACCACTGCGCGACCGCTTCGGCATCCCCGTGCGCCTCAATTTTTACAGCGCTGAGGAGCTGGTGGCGATCGTCTCGCGCGGCGCCCGCATTCTGGGCTTTGATCTGAGCCATGATGGCGCTGAGGAAATCGCCTCAAGGGCCCGCGGCACACCGCGCATCGCAGGTCGTCTTCTGAGGCGGGTGCGCGATTTTGCAGCCGTCGCAGGCCAGAGCCGGATCGATGCCAAAATGGCAGATGCTGCCCTCAACCGGCTCGAAGTTGACGGACGCGGTCTTGATGCGTTCGACCGGCGTTATCTCACACTGATCGCGGGGTCCTTTTCGGGCGGTCCGGTGGGGATCGAGACGATCGCCGCCGCGCTTGGCGAGGCCCGCGATGCGATCGAGGAAATCGTGGAACCGTTTTTGATGCAGCAGGGCTTCGTCCAGCGCACACCCCGCGGGCGCGTGCTGACGGCAGCGGCCTGGCGTCATCTCGGTCTGCCCGAACCTGCGCCAAAGCGAGCTGAGCCAAACCTCTTTGATGGGGAGGAGCCGTCATGAGCCGCCAGGCCATTTATGTGCGCCTCGGCGCCCTTGCCATCGCGCTGGCCATCGCCTTTGCCGTAGTCTGGTCGTATGGCATGACCGCGACCATCATCGGGACCTATCTTTCGCA
>JAGWRJ010000137.1 GCA_028869725.1 Alphaproteobacteria bacterium
AGTCGGCTTATCAGCTCTTGGCCGCCTGACTTGGTGGTTTGACGGTAGTGTGCATCTCGAAGCTCTGCGGATTTCGGATGGGTCGTCATTGCTCAGCGCTCACCTAGTCGCCTTATCATCCGAGGAAGCTCTCGGCATGCTTAAGGTGCTTATGGTCGTAGTCGGGCGCTCGCCCTCTAACAGTTCGTTCGAGGCGGACGGCTCCGCCGCCGCTCAACTCAAGCGTTAGGCACTGATATGAAGTATCTCTTGCTCTTTCTGGCTCTGGCCATAGCCGCTTCTAGTGTTCGAGCGACGGAAAGCTCGAGCTTTTGTCCAAATGGTCGTACTCAAGCGGAGCTGGACGATTGTGCCGCAAAAGCAGCCAAAGCGGCCGTCGCATCCTTAGAGCAGTTCTATGTGGTCTATATCAAACGCCTAAGTCCCGAGCAAGCTCAATTGTTCCAAGTCGCAAACGCCGACTGGCTCCGTTACCGCGACTCGTACTGCAAGTTCGAATCTAGCGCGGTTCAGGGTGGCAGCGTCTACCCCATGATTTTCGATCTTTGCATAGAGTCTCAGTCGTACAAGCGCCTTCAGGACCTTCGTAAGCTCTCGCGGTGCACCGAAGGCGATCTCAGCTGCCCCGCATTTTCGACGTCAATGCCTGACTAGGCGCTCAAGCGGATCGCGGTAACAGCTGCTCACTCGGTCACGCGGGCCGCTTAGCTCCAGTGTTGAACGACTGCTTCTGGCCGCAGGCAGCCCTTGCGACCATCGCTGCGACCGAGGATGCTCCGAAGGGCTGGACCCACCCAAAGCAGACTGTTGAGGCCAGAGCCACCAAGAGGAGGGACACATGGCTTACAGGATTGAATCGGAGCCTGGCCGCGATAAGTTCGGTAACTACCGTTTTCGGATCTATAGGGATGAAAGGCTGGTTGCGCACTACTGGCACGACCACCGGGGAGACGAGCACGGTATTGATTTCGTATCTGGGAAAAGCGACCTGTGGCCAATCGGCCGCATGACCGATTTTGTCGAAGGCGGCGGCACTAAGCCACTGAAGCTTTCAGCGCGTGGCGTGGCCTACATGGATGAAAAAACATAGGCCAAGAATGCTTCTCTCGACCCAAAGCCGCCATCCACGTCGAACGTTAGGTATCGCAATGGAAGTACACCGCCAGCTTGTAGCAGCCATAGAAGACTTTGACGCTTGGGATCGCCCTTGGGAGTTCTATGCGTCAGTTTCTTCGTCGCTTCGTCCAGATGCTCGCTCCGAACTGGAACAAATTTGGGCCGTCGCAACAGACTCAGCTGGTTGGTCAACCTGCGAAGACCCTGTCCAAGGTTGCTCGCTCGCAGAGGTCCGTCTCGCAAACTGCTTTCCGTGGCTCTCAGCAAAGGCACGCAAGCAGTTGGGCAACGGCGCCTCGTACCAGTGGCGGTAACGGCACCTGACAACTCGGTCAAAGCGGGCCGCCTGCAAGCTGCGCTCGCGGGCTCCCTCCGCGGCTTCGTCGCTCCGGCGGCCGGTTACTTGAACCGTCGACCGTCCGCTCCTGGCCGATCCCAGCCGGTGGTCTCATGCTGATCATCATGCCGGTGCGCTGATCATGATCGATTGGTGCTGCTGATCAACTCCATCGGTGTACGCACTGAGCCGGGGCGGTAGCGATCGATGCATCGTGTAAGTACAATGTGTATACATCCGAGGATCGCCTCCATGACCACCGCCGCTCGTCAAACCACCATCAACCTGCGTGCCAAGGCACCGCAGCGTAGCCTGATCGACCAGGCTGCGCGGGTGGCCGGCAAGAGCCGCACGGACTTCATGCTTGAGGCCGCCTGCGAGAAGGCCCAGCAGGTGCTCCTGGAGCAGACCGTGTTTGCCCTGGACGCTGCCCGCTTCAAGCGCTTTCAGGCGCTGCTGGATGCCCCGGTCGAACAGGGCGCCGCCCTGCGTAAGCTGCTGCGTCGTCGGGCGCCGTGGGAGGCGTGAAGCGGCCGGTGCTGCAGGCGCCGACGCCGCTGACCGAGACGCATCGGCTGGAGGGCTTCCGCTGCACCGAACCGGCGCTGGAAAGCTGGCTCAAGCAACGTGCCCGGCGCAACCAACAGGACGGCGCTTCGCGCTGCTACGTGGTGGGCGCCGGCGAGAACGTGGTGGGTTACTACGCCCTGGCCGCCGGTGCCGTCTCGCATGTCCAGGTGCCGGGAAACGTCCGCCGCAACATGCCCGAGCCGATCCCGGTAGTGGTGCTGGGCCGGTTGGCCGTGCATACCGACTGGGCGGGGCAGGGTATCGGTGCGGGACTGCTCAAGGATGCCGTCCTGCGCGCCCTGCGGCTATCGCAGGAGCTGGGCATCCGGGCTCTGCTGTGCCACGCCCTGCACGAGGACGCGAAGCGGTTTTATCTGCATCACGGCTTCGTCGAATCGCCGATCGAGCCGTTGACGGTGATGCTGAACCTGGTGAAGCTGCCGACGATCGAATGACCCAACGCGCTCCTTATCGGACGCACGCCCTGTGCTGGTTGAAGCTTGATGAGCGGGCGCGTTGGCGTTCGCGGCTGGGCGGTGTGGTCGCCGGCCGCGGTCAATTTCGCTGGCGAAGCTGGTCAGTCGCCGTAGCGGACGTGGGCACACGTTGAAGCTGGCAACGGGTTTGTCGCCCATCCTGGCGAATCGCACTTGCTGCGCACCATCCAGTTCGGCGTGATGTGGGATATACAACAGCAACTGGCGGCGTGACTCGCAAATCGCGATGTCACGTGGTTGAAAAAACATCGGCGATAGCGACACAGGCGTGATCGTGCC
>JAGWRJ010000011.1 GCA_028869725.1 Alphaproteobacteria bacterium
CGTCAAGGGAACTGAACATATTGACGTCCTCGAGATGTTTCTGGCGGACGATGAAACCGAAAGCATCATCATGATCGGTGAGATCGGTGGCTCAGCCGAAGAGGACGCGGCCGATTTCATTCGCAAAAGCCGCGTCAAGAAGCCGATGGTAGGCTTTATTGCAGGCGTCACGGCACCTCCGGGACGGCGCATGGGCCATGCTGGGGCCATCATCTCGGGTGGTAAGGGCGGCGCCGATTCCAAGATCGAGGCCATGAAATCGGCGGGCATTCGCGTGTCGCCCAATCCCGCAGCCCTGGGCACGACCCTGGTTGAACTGCTGAACGGCAAGTAACGCATTTTGCCCTGACGCCAAAGCCCCTCTATAGTTGGAGCGCTTAGGGGGGCTTTTTCATGCGTAATTTTCGGCTGGTCATCACCGCCGCTGCTCTGCTGCTTGCAGGGTGCAGCTCTCTATCCAACCCGTTTGGCCAGCCGCAAAAGCCGCCCCCAGCTTATGTCGTATTCTTTCCGGGCCACAGCACAATGTTGTCGGCAAGTGCAAAGCACATTG
This sequence comes from Alphaproteobacteria bacterium, assembly GCA_028869725.1. GTDB lineage: Bacteria > Pseudomonadota > Alphaproteobacteria > Micropepsales > Micropepsaceae > Rhizomicrobium. The sequence continues at coordinate 554 of JAGWRJ010000011.1, forward strand.
TTGCCGCGGCAGCCGAGGCTGCAACACAAAATTCCAATACGCTTGTCGAAATCTCGGGGCCAAGCACCAAGATTGCGCCCGGCTATGACCCCCGTTACGCCCAACCACGCATCAACGCCGTGATTGGCGAACTGCTGGCCGACGGCGTGCCCCAGAACCGGATTGCACAAGGCTCATCTCTGAGTTCCGACCTCGAAGTGGATGCTGCCGGTGACCAGCGCGTCGATCTGCACCTGGTTAGGACCTCGCATTGACCGACGCATCCCCGCCGGTGGGGAGACTTCCGAGCCACACCTTCGCACCACAGGACGCGTTTACGGCGAAAACTGCCGGACTGGCCACCTCCTATTAAGCGGGATGTCGCAAAGATAACCTGATCGAGGGCGTGCAATCGCCTTCGGGATGCGCTACACGCGGGGCTTTCTGCACCCGCGCGTATTTTGATGCGGTTGTTCGAGGACGGGCCCGACCCAACAAGCCGGCCCAACATGCTGAAATGACGAGTCAATCCGATTCCGCTGTCTCCAACTCGATCCTGGAGACGACGTCTTTCCTGTTCGGCACCAATGCCGCTTTCGTTGAATCCCTCTACCGCCAATTTCTCGATAATCCGGAGAGCGTCGACCCTAGCTGGCGCGACTTCTTCGCCACACTCGGCGACAAAGCGCTGTCGCCGGCCCAGCTGGGCCGGGGGCCTCATTGGCATCGCGATCTGCATCCCGCACTGGCTCGTGATGAGCTGACCGATGCGCTGACGGGAACTCCGGTGCCCGCGACCCGAGCAGCGCCCGCAGCTGCCGCCGCGACCGAGCAGGATCTGCGGGTCGCGGCCCAGGATTCCATCCGCGCCATTCAGCTGGTACGCGCCTATCGCGTCATCGGCCATCTGGCCGCCCAACTCGATCCGCTGGGGCTCGCGGAGAAACCCAATCTGCCACAGCTCGAACCCTCCTTTTACGGCTTTGGCGACGCTGATCTGGACAAGCCGGTATTCATGGACGGCGTCCTCGGACTTTCTACGGCAAAGCCGCGGGACGTCATCGATCTGCTCAAACGCACCTATTGCGGACGCATCGGCTACGAGTTCATGCACATCACCGATCCGGAGCAGAAGGACTGGCTGCAGCGACGCATCGAGGGGCCCGACAAGGAAATTTCCTTCACGCCAGAGGGGAAGAAGGCGATCCTGAACAAGCTCGTCGAGGCCGAGGGCTTTGAGAAGTTCTGCGGCCTGCGCTTCCTTGGCACCAAGCGCTTCGGGCTGGACGGCGGAGAGGCCATGATCCCGGCGCTTGAACAGATCATCAAGCGCGGAGGTCAGCTCGGCGTCCAGGAAATCGTGCTTGGCATGGCCCATCGCGGACGTCTGAACGTGCTGGCCAATGTTCTTGCCAAGCCTTACCGGCAGATCTTTCACGAATTCCAGGGTGGCAGTGCCAACCCCTCCGAGGTCCAGGGCTCCGGCGACGTGAAGTATCACCTGGGTGCATCTTCGGACCGCGAGTTCGATAGTAACAAGGTCCACCTGTCTCTGACGGCCAACCCTTCCCATCTGGAAGCTGCAGATCCGGTTGTCCTGGGCAAGGCCCGGGCCAAGCAGCGCCAGCTCGGTGACAATATCGAGCGTTCCAGCGTCATGCCGCTGCTCATCCATGGCGACGCGGCATTCGCCGGTCAGGGGGTCGTCTCCGAGTGCTTCGCCATGAGCGGGATCAAAGGCTTTCGCACCGGCGGCACCATTCACTTCATCATCAATAATCAGATCGGGTTTACCACCGCGCCGATTTATTCGCGCTCTTCACCCTACCCGTCTGACGTGGCCCTGATGGTCCAGGCGCCCATATTCCACGTCAATGGCGACGATCCGGAGGCGGTCGTGCACGTGGCGCGCATCGCGGCTGAGTTTCGTCAGTTGTTTCACAAGGACGTCGTCATCGACATGTTCTGCTACCGGCGTTTCGGTCATAACGAGACCGATGAGCCGTCCTTCACACAGCCCCTGATGTATCGCGCGATCAAGGATCACCCATCAACGCTCGAACTCTACGGTCGCCAGCTGGTCGAAGACGGGACCTTGAGCCAGGATGAGGTGAAGGCGATGAGTGATGCCTTCAATCAACGCCTGGATGACGAATATCAGGCGTCCAAGTCCCACCGCCCCAACCGTGCGGACTGGCTGGACGGACGCTGGCAGGGATTTTCGGCAGCACCCGATGGAGACCGTCGTGGAGACACTGCCGTTCCAGATGAATTGCTGCTCAAGGTCGGTAAAGCGCTGACCACCATTCCGGATGGTTTCAACGCGCATCGGACCATTGCACGTCAGCTGCAGGCCAAGGCACAGATGTTCGAAAACGCTGAAGGCTTTGACTGGGCCACTGCAGAAGCGCTCGCCTTTGGAACGCTGCTTCAGGAAGGCTATCCGGTTCGCCTTTCCGGACAGGATTCGGCGCGCGGTACTTTCAGTCAGCGCCACGCGATGCTCGTCGACCAGCAAACCGCCGCACGCTACTTCCCGCTCAACCATATCAGTGACAGCCAGGCCGAGTTCGAGGTTATCGATTCCCTGCTGTCTGAAGAAGCTGTGGTCGGGTTTGAATATGGCTACAGCCTCGCCGAGCCGCGTGCGCTCGTGCTGTGGGAAGCACAGTTTGGCGATTTCGCCAACGGAGCTCAGGTCATGATTGACCAGTTCCTGTCGTCCGGCGAGATGAAGTGGCTGCGCATGTCTGGTCTCGTCCTTCTTCTGCCGCATGGCTATGAGGGTCAGGGACCTGAACATTCATCTGCCCGGCTCGAGCGTTATCTCCAGCTCTGCGCACAGGACAATATGCAGGTGGCCAACTGCACAACACCGGCCAATTATTTCCACATACTGCGCCGACAGATGCACCGGCCCTTCCGCAAGCCATTGATCCTGATGACGCCGAAATCGCTCTTGCGGCACAAGCGTGTGGTCTCGCGTCTCGGTGAAATGGGCCCGGGTTCCAGCTTTCATCGTGTCCTCGACGATGACGCCGAGCGCGATGCCTCCTCACCCATAAAACTGGTGGAGGACACCAAAATCCGGCGCGTCGTGCTTTGCAGCGGCAAGGTCTATTACGACCTCTACGAGGCACGCGAAGAACGGCAAGAAAAGCGCATCCAGCTGGTGCGCCTGGAGCAGCTTTACCCCTTTCCCACCGGACCGCTTGGTCAGACGCTCGAACGTTTTGATCGGGCCGAGATCGTGTGGTGCCAGGAGGAACCGCAGAACCAGGGAGCCTGGACTTTCGTTGCGCCGCGGATCGAAAAGTTGCTGACCGATCTTGGGCGCAAGGACCGTCCGCGCTATGTCGGCCGCGCCGAATCGGCATCGACCGCAGCGGGGCTCATGAGCCAGCATACCGCCGAGCTCAAGGCTTTCCTTAATGAGGCATTGTCGCTTTGAGTGGGACCGGCACACCCGTGCCGCATATGAAGCTCGCCTATCGCGTGGTGAGCCCGCGCCTGTATATTCGCCATCGCGCACTGCGCGCATGGCGAAAGGCGCGCGACGGCCACGAGGGTGAGCTCAGATTGCTGTCGTCCATTGTCCCTCGCGACCGGGTGGCCATCGATGTCGGGGCCAACCGGGGCAATTATACCTTCTTCCTGTCCCGGCTGGCCCATCAGACCATCGCCTACGAACCATCGCCGCCCATGGCGCGCTTTGTGCGCGAAGCCCGCCTGCCCAAGGTTGAAGTCCGCGAAGCCGGGGTCTCGGATCGGTCGGGAACCCTGACCTATTGCGTCCCGCTGAACCGGCATGGCCGACCCCAATACAATATTGGATATCTCGGTTCGGGGCTGCCGGCGGATACGAAGGGCGTTGAGCTCCCGGTTCGGGTGGTGCGCCTGGATGATGAGAATCTCGATCACGTCGGCTTTATCAAGATCGATGTCGAGGGCCATGAGTTTCAGGTGATCGAAGGCGCCGTTAAGCTCCTAAATCGTTGCCGCCCCAATCTGCTGGTTGAAATCCTGGAAGGGCGCGGCGATCGGGAGCAGATTGCGCGCAACCGGACCGTCTGCCTGCTGGACCGCCTCGGCTATGAGATCTATGTGTTCGCGCGTGGCGCACTGATGCCACTCAGCGACGCACCGTTGAGTCAGGATACGATGAATTACATTTTCCTGCCGCGAAATACGGCGGGACATGGAGACCTTAGATGAGCGTTGAGATCAAAGTGCCCGCCATGGGCGAATCGGTCACTGAAGCCACGGTTGCCAAGTGGTTCAAGAAAGAGGGCGAAAAGGTCGCGCGCGACGAACCCTTGTGCGAACTGGAAACCGATAAAGTCTCGGTCGAAGTCCCCTCTCCTGCCGATGGCGCACTCGAGGCGATTGCAGTCAAGGAAGGCGAGACCGTCGAGGTTGGAAGCATTCTGGGGCGGATCGCGGAAGGTGCCGCCGCTTCGAAAGCTGCGAAACCGAGCGGGGCGGCCGCGCCGAAAGCACCCGCCAAGCCCGCGGCGCCAGCTGCTACGACGCCCTCCACCCAAGCCGCCGGTGCACGCGACGCAGCAGCCCAGATGCCCTCGGTGCGTCGTCTGGCTGCTGAGACCGGCGTTAACCCCGCAGCTCTGCGCGGCAGCGGCAAGGACGGACGCGTGACCAAGGGCGATATGTTGGCTGCGCTTGAAGAGCGCGCGGGCGCGCGCGAGGCGTCCCGTCCAGCGCCTACACCACCTGGCCCACGCCCCAATGCGGAGCGCGAAGAACGCGTGGCCATGACACGCTTGCGCCGTACCATCGCGGCCCGTCTCAAGGAGTCGCAGAACACCGCCGCGCAACTCACGACGTTCAACGAAGTGGACATGAGCCATGTGATGAAGCTGCGGTCCACCTACAAGGATGCCTTTGAGAAAAAGCATCATGTCCGGCTGGGTTTTATGGGTTTCTTCGTCAAGGCCTGTATTGCAGCGCTCGAAGAACTGCCCAACGTCAATGCCGAAATCGAAGGCAACGATATCATCTATAAAAATTACTACGATATCGGCGTTGCAGTCTCGACCGAACGTGGCCTTGTGGTTCCCGTGGTACGTGATGCCAAGCACAAGTCCCTGGCCGAGATAGAGGCGGCAATTGCCGATCTTGGCATCCGGGCTCGCGACAACAAGCTCAAGCTTGAGGAGCTGCAGGGTGGCACATTCTCGATTACCAACGGCGGTGTCTTCGGATCACTGATGTCAACGCCAATTCTCAACACCCCGCAATCGGGGATATTGGGAATGCACAAGATCCAGCCGCGCCCGGTCGCCATTGAGGACCGGATAGAGATCCGTCCGATGATGTATCTGGCCCTGTCCTATGACCATCGCCTGGTTGACGGTCGCGAAGCGGTTACCTTCCTCGTCCGCGTCAAGGAATACCTCGAAGAGCCGCAGCGCTTTCTCCTCGACCTTTGATAAAGCCGTAGTCGGCCCTGGTGGCTCCATCGCTCGCACGCTCACACCAAGAAAGTGTTATTTCCATGTCTGATAGCTTCGATGTCGTCATCATTGGGGGCGGGCCGGGCGGCTACAACGCCGCCATTCGTGCTGGCCAGCTGGGGCTGAGCAGCGCATGCATTGACAAGCGCGGCACGTTCGGCGGGACCTGCCTCAATGTGGGCTGCATACCTTCAAAGGCACTGCTTCACACGAGCCATCTTTATGACGAGGCCCTGCACGCGTTGCCCAGGCTTGGCATCAAGACCAAGGTCGAGCTCGACCTTGCGGCAATGATGTCGCATAAGACGAAAGTCGTGGGTGAGCTGACGAAGGGCGTCGAGTTTCTTCTTAAGAAGAACAAGTCTGAAGCCATCATCGGACAGGCCAGGCTGACGGCACCCGGTCGCGTTCAAGTCCGGACGGCAGACGGTACGGTGCGTGAACTTTCAGCCAAACACATCGTCATCGCTACCGGTTCAGAGAGCGCGGCGCTGCCCGGCATTGCCGTCGATGAGGAGCGCATCGTCACGTCGACCGGAGCCCTTTCCCTGAATCAGGTTCCAAAGCGCCTGGTGGTGGTTGGCGGCGGCTATATCGGTCTCGAGCTGGGCTCGGTCTGGCGCCGTCTTGGCAGTGAGGTGACAGTGGTCGAGTTTCTCGACCGCATAACGCCGGGCCTCGACGGCGAAATCGGCAAGCAGTTTCAGCGGATTTTGTCGCGCCAGGGTATCAAGTTCCAGCTGTCGACCAAGGTTGTCGGCGTCGAGCACAAGAAGGACGGGCTGGAAATTCAGGTTCAGCCTGCAGCCGGCGGCGAGACAAAAGCCCTGACTGCCGATGTTATGCTCGTGTCCATCGGACGTCGTCCTTATACGGATGATCTCGGTCTTGGCGAGGTTGGTGTGGCGCTCGACAGCCGGGGGCGGGTCGTCACGGATGCGCACTTCAAGAGCAGTGTGCCTGGCATTTACGCGATCGGTGACGTGCGCGAAGGCGCCATGCTTGCGCATAAGGCCGAGGACGAAGCCGTCGCCTGCATGGACCACATCGCCGGCCGTTATGGGCACGTCAACTATGAGGCGATTCCGGCTGTCGTTTACACGGCACCCGAAGTGGCAAGCGTTGGCAGGACCGAGGAAGACCTGAAGGCTGCCGGTGTCAGCTACAAGGTCGGCAAGTTCCCGTTCACGGCCAACGCGCGGGCCAAGACCATTGCCGCCACAGACGGCTTTGCCAAGGTGATTGCCGATGCCAAGACGGATCGGGTGCTTGGCGTCCATATCATCGGGCCGGAAGCGGGCAATCTGATCCAGGAGGCCGCCCTTGCGATTGAGATTGGCTGCGCCTCCGAGGACATTGCGCGCACCAGTCATGCCCACCCCACGCTGACCGAGGCTGTCCGCCAGGCGGCGATGGGTGTGGAAGGGTGGACGATGCAGATGTAGAAGCCGGCGGCGACGAGCGGAGTGAGGTTTTGCTTCGTTTGCCCAGGTAAAGCTGTATAGTTTTCAGGCACAACGAATCGAAAGGAGGTGATCCAGTGTCTCATTGTCATGACCTGCGGCGTCTTGGTGCCGCGACCTGGATCGACGTTTCGGCCGAGGTTCTCGTCGTCTAACGCACACAGCGCGGGCCCAAACCCCGCAGCAGGCAATGGAAAGGCGGCTCGCTTCGGCGTGGCCGCCTTTCGGCTTTTCGGGGTATGCCTTCAGGGTGGCGGCGCGCCAGCTGGTGCGACTATCGCAGCACAGCACGTGCCAGAGTGGTGCGGGCGGCCGGACTTGAACCGGCACAGGCCTTTCGGCCCTACGGATTTTCGTACCACTTCGGCTTTCGCCGCCCGCATCGCACTGCCTGGCAGGCTGCGACAGGTTCGTGGTCTGGACTATCCCTTCACCCTGGCGTCGCCGCTTTAGGTGCTGCCCGTCTAGTCTCTACACCTTCCGACCCGAGTGCCCTCCGGTCGGCTTGGCTCGGGATTGCCAGCGAAGGGTCCCCCGAATTTGAGCAGTTCTGCACCGGGGGTTTCCCCCCGGGCACTCAAGTCGCCTGGCCTTAAGTCCGTTGCGTCTACCGATTTCGCCACGCCCGCGAGGCCCGCCTGATACATAGCGTCTGGCGCAGGCGTGGCCAACCCGGCCTGGTGTGGTTGTGCGCAGGTTTCGTCTCTGCGGATAGCGCATGAAAGAGGTTGGCTGTAGCCGGACACCGGTCAATCGGGTTGTGTCAAAATATTTTTGCTACTTCTAGTAGATCGATTTTTGAATTTATGATTAGTTTCAACGCATTACTATCACGTCATGCCGCATTGACAGGCGCTGCGCCCTGACTATAGTGCCCGCCTTCCGAAGAGGCCCTGCTTCTTCTCCACGACCATTCCGGAACGCCGATGTCCAAACGTAGCACGACCAAATACAAGCTTGATCGCCGCCTGGGTGAGAACCTCTGGGCCCGCCCCAAAAGTCCGGTCAACAAGCGCTCCTATGGCCCCGGGCAACACGGCCAGCGTCGCGCCAAGAAGCTCTCTGACTATGGCACCCAGCTGCAGGCCAAGCAGAAGCTGAAGGGCTATTACGGCAACATCACGGAGAAGCAGTTTCGTCGTTACTATGCGGAAGCATCCC
>JAGWRJ010000138.1 GCA_028869725.1 Alphaproteobacteria bacterium
ACGGTAGTACAGCAGGTAGTCCGCGCGTTTTTGCTTGCCACGGCGCACGCGGCCACCGGTGACGATGATGCGACCATTGGTGAAGGTGCGCTGCTCGCCGATCATGTTCGGCGCTTCTGACCAGCCGACCTCGACCAACCGGGGCGTGACGAATACGCGGCAAGTGTCTGCCTCTGTCATCACGCTTTCGCGCATCGTCTCCCCTGTCATTGTTTCCCTTTGCTGGTTTCTTGGAGTTCTTAGCCCAGTCCGCTGCCGGCTCGTTTGTAGACGGTCGCTCGGGAGACCCCGTAGCGCTTGGCCACATCCGTCACGGAAATCTTCGGGTCACGCAGCAATGCCCGGATTTCGCGAATCTGCTTGTCGTCGAGCTTGGGCTTACGACCGCCGGCACGGCCACGCGCACGCGCGGCGGCAAGACCTGCATGGGTACGCTCTCCGATCAAGTTACGTTCGAATTTAGCCAGCGCTGCGAAGACATGAAAAACCAGCTTGCCGACCGTACCACCAGTTTCGATCTTCTCACCCAGACTCTCGAAAGCGACACCACGGGCTTCAAGGTCGGCCACAATCTGCACAAGGTCAGGCAGGCTCCGGCCAAGTCGATCCAGCCGCCATACGACGAGGGTGTCACCCTCGCGCAGCGCCTTTCGGCATCGCTCCAGTTCGGGCCTTACGGCGGACTTGCCGCTGGCTGTCTCCTCGTAAATGGTCGAACAGCCGGCCCCGGCCAGGGCGTCCCGCTGCAGGTCAAGGTTCTGGTCGTCGGTTGAAACGCGCGCATAGCCGATGCGTTGATTCATTGACTGTTTGGAGACATTGAAAAATCAACGGGAATTTTGACATAAATGCCGATTTGTCGCTCGCCTTTTTTACGGCATGGCGAATTAGTCTCGCAAACCATCTATTGCTGAACACGACGGCTGGAACGCTCCCGCAGCGCAGAAGCCGCGCAAGATCAGCATCGCCCACGGGCGAGGACAGCAGCTATGCAAGGTCGTATCGATCGAAAGGTGTCGATCACGTAGGCCGACGCGCAATTACTCAAATTGCTCGCATCCATCCCCGTTCATTTCCGCTACTCCCACTTCCCCCCGAGCTTGCCTTCGTCCTTGCGGTCCGGCCACCAGGCGTTCTTGCATACGCCGCAACGGTAATAGGGCTTGCCAGTCTTGGTCAGGTTCTTGAATGTCGGTTTCTTGCAGCTCGGGCACTTCGGGCCGTCGGCAGCTCCAGACGCTTTTAGCCCGGCTTCTCCCGCCGGCTTGTCCTCGAATCGCTTTCCGGGTTTGCCGCCATCATCCCCGAACGCCGCCTCGCAGTCCAGGCAACGGTGGTAGGCACTCCCAGCCTTGCTGGTGCGCTGCACGCAGCGTGCGCCGCCACAGACTGGGCAAGCATGCATGATCGGCTGCGCTTCCGTCAGCTTGCCATCCAGCAGCGTTCGCGAAAACTCCTGCGTTGCATCCACCTGGGCCTGCATGAACACGGCCAGCGCTGCACGCCCGGCCGCGATGTCCGCCAGCGCATCCTCCTGCAATGCCGTGTAGCCCGGATCGGCCAAATCAGGCGCCACCTTGCGCAGCATGTCTATCAGCTGCACACCCCGGTCGGTCGGATGAATTTCCTTCTTGCGGCGTTCGGCGTACTCGCGGCTGATGAGCACCTCGATCATCGACGCCCGCGTCGCCTCGGTGCCCAGCCCTGACGTCTCCTTCAGCCGCGCTTTGAGCTTCGGATCCGTGACCAGTTTGTGCACGCCCGTCATAGCGGCGATGAGCGTGCCGTCGGTGTAGGGCTTCGGCGTCGCGGTGCGCTTGGACAGGATCTGCGCTGCGAAGCAGGCCAGCACCTGACCTTCGGCCAGGATCGGCAGCTTGCCGTTCGCTTCGGCTGACTCGCCCTCCCCTTCGTCCTGCGCGCCGAGCTTCGTCCAGCCCGGCTCCAACACGATGCGCGCGG
>JAGWRJ010000139.1 GCA_028869725.1 Alphaproteobacteria bacterium
GCGTCAGAACACCGGTACGACCGACGAAGACAGCGATATCGTCAACCACTGTCTCGGCCTGCTCAGCCGGGAACTTGTGGGCGACAGCCCAGCGCGGGCTGCGTGAAACAAAACCCAGGCGCTCCTGCAGATCAAGAAGGTCGACTTTATAGACGACACCATCAATGTCGTAGGCAAGGCTGGCGCGCCTTTTTTCGATATCTTGATAGAAGGCGATCAGGGCATCGGCCGTATCGCAGCGACGGATCAGAGGATTGACGGAAAATCCCCAGCGTCGGAACTGTTCGAGCATCTGCGATTGGCTTTTCGCCGGCAGGTAACTCGCATCTCCCCATGCATAGGCAAAGAAATGCAAGGTGCGCTCGGCGGTGATCTTGGGATCGAGCTGACGCGCGGATCCGGCCGCCGCATTGCGCGGATTGGCGAACGGCTCTCGCCCTGCAGCCTGCTGGCGCCGATTAAGCGCCTCGAAGCTGCGATGGGTCATGTAGACTTCGCCGCGCACCTCAAACACTTCGGGCGCCTCGCCCTGAAGGCGCAAGGGAATATCGCGTATCGTCCGCAGATTGGCGGTGATGTCCTCACCCTCGCTGCCATCGCCACGCGTGGCGCCCTGGACAAAAAGGCCCTTTTCATAGCGCAGACTTGCCGACAGCCCATCGATCTTGGGTTCGGCGGTAAAGCTGAGCTCGCTGTCCTGCGCAAGACCCAGAAAGCGGCGGACGCGCGCTGAGAATTCGCGGACTTCTTCATCGCTGAAAACATTGTCAAGCGACAGCATGGGTACGCGATGAACCACCTTGCCAAACTTCTCGGCCGGTGCGGCGCCGACCCGAAGCGACGGGCTGTCGCTGCGGACAAGCTGAGGGAAGCGCTGTTCGATGGCGCTGTTGCGCTGACGCAGCCGGTCGTATTCAGCGTCGGAGATCACCGGCATGTCCTCGCGATAATAATGCCGGTCGTGTTCGGCGATTTCGCGGGCCAGGCGCTCAAGTTCCGCGGCGGCCTCCTTGGCCGACAGGTGCGTCACGTCTTTCATGTCTTTCGCCCTTTCCGGGGCGCAGCTTCCTTCAGGAGACGGCGCGCAGCGGCACGGGCCTCGGTGCTGATCGCGGCGCCCGACAGCATACGGGCGATCTCTTCCTCACGCGCGGGCTCGCCCAGACATTCGACGCGGGTGCGATCGCCGCTGCGGCTGATGCGAAAATGGCGGGCGGCACGGGCAGCAACCTGCGGTGAATGGGTGACGAGCAGCACTTGGGTGGAGCGGGCAAGCCGCTGCAGACGTTCGCCAACGGCATCGGCCACAGCCCCCCCGACACCCCGGTCGATCTCGTCGAAGATGAGCACCGCTGGCGGACTTGCTTCGGCGAGTGCGACCTTGAGGGCCAGCGACACGCGCGCAAGTTCGCCGCCTGAGGCGATCTTGGTGAGCGGACCGAACTGGGCCCCTTCCACGGTCGCGATTTCGAATGCCACACGGTCCTGGCCTTCCGGGCTCGGTTCGCGCAGCGCCTCGAAAGCACAGCGAAAGCGTGCGTGAGCCAGTTTGAGCGGCGCCAGCTCGGCGTGAACCGCCGCCTCCAGCCGCCCCGCGGCGGCTTTGCGCGCCTGTGATAGCCGCGTCGCGGCTGCGTCATAGGCAGCCCGGCTTTTGACCTCACGCGCCTGTGCAGATCTGAGCGCCGCACCACCATCTTCACTGGCATCGAGACGGGCGCGGCAGCTCTCAAGATAGGTATCGAGTTCGTCTGCAGGAACCGCATATTTGCGCGCCGCATCGCGCAGTGCGAAGAGGCGCTCCTCTTTGCGCTCCAGGTCGGCAGCGTCGACCTCCAGGCGGGACAGGAGGCTATCAAGCTCGCGGCGGACCTCCGCAGTCAGGGCAAAAGCCTGCTCAAGCTGTGCTTCGGCGGCAGCTGCGGCACTGCGCGCCTCCTGTGGAAGGCGGCTGAGGCGTTTGAGCGCTGTGGCGAGCGCGGCTTCAGCTCCACCCTCCCCGCTGACCGCGTCCAGGGCACCACTGATTTCTTCACCCACGCGTGCAGCATTCATGAGCAGTGCCCGCTCATCGGCGAGCCGGGCCTCTTCGCCCCTGACCGGGGCAAGAGCATTCAGTTCGTTGACCGCATGGCGCAGGAAATCTGCGTCACGGGCGGCCGTTGCTGCGGCCTCGTTCAGCGCCGCAAGATCATCGCGCGCCCGCGCCCATTCCTCAAAGCGGGTTCTGGTTTCAGTGACATGTTCGGGATAGGCGCCGAAAGCATCAAGCAGACGGCGATGGGTAGCGGTATCATAAAGGCCACGGTCATCACTCTGGCCATGGATCTCTACAAGCAATCCACCGATATCGCGCAACAGGGTTACACCGACCGGCTCGTCATTGATGAAGCCGCGGGTCTTGCCGTCGCTGCTGATGACCCGACGCAATATCACGGACGTACCCTCGGCAAGACCGTTCTGCGCCAGGAGCGCTTCGATCGGATGCTTTGGTGCCAGTTCGAAAACTGCCGCTGCCGAGCCCTGCACTGCGCTGGCGCGCACACTTGCCCGCGCTCCGGCGCGCTGGCCTGCAGCAAGCCCGAGCGCATCAAGCAGAATGGATTTGCCGGCGCCGGTTTCCCCGGTCAGCACATTGAGGCCATCCGCGAATTCAAGTGCCACATCCTCAATGAGCACCAGGTCGCGTACCTTAAGGCTCGCCAGCATGGCCCCGTCCTAGAACACCTTCGAGAACGCCTTGGCAATCCAGGAGCTTTTGTCGATAACCGCGCGTTCGTGATGCTTTTGCAGCAGATTATACGCATCGCGATACCAATGGCTGCCGGGATAATTCGCTCCCAGCACCGCGGCGGCAGTCTGGGCCTGCCGGTCAAGCCCGAGGGCATAATAGGCTTCGGTCAGGCGCTCCAGTGCCTCGGCGATCTGTGCGGTGCGCTGATAGCGTTCGACAACGATGCGAAAGCGATTGATGGCGGCGACGTAGTCCTGCTGGAACAGATAATAGCGGCCGATCTCCATTTCCTTACCGGCCAGATGGTCAAGAGCAAGGTCGACCTTAAGGCTCGCATCGCGCGCATACGCCGTATTGGGAAAGCGCTGAATGACGTCCTCAAGTGCCGCCAATGCCCGCTGGGTGTCGGTCTGATCGCGTCCCACATCGGTGATCCGATCATAAAGGGCAATCGCCTTCAGATAGAACGCGTAGGCCACTTCCTTGCTGCCGGGGTGCAGTTCGATATATTGCTCGGCGGTGTTGACAGCGTCTTCGGTATGGTTCGCCTGATAATAGCAGTAGGCGCTCATCAGCATCGCCCGGCGCGCCCACACCGAATACGGGTGCTGGCGTTCGACCTCATCGAACTGCTTGGCCGCCTGGAGCCAGGAGCCATTGCGGATCTCCTTCCAGGCATCGGCGTAAATTGCCTGCACGGGCCGGGCGACATAGGCCGGCTCCGAATCGTCGGAGCCGCTGAGGGCTGAGCATCCCGTCAGGACGACGAGTGCGCCGACGAGGCTCACGGCGAGCAGGTGGCGAACGCTGGCGCGTCCCGATCTGGTAATAGCGTTTTGGTGCATCAGTTCTTCCGGTTACGACAGGGCTCCACCCCGCCTTCATCGTTACTGGAGTGGGCGCAGCTTGGCCAGCCCGCAAATTGACAGCAAACCAGGCCCTTTGGCCTTAAGTGCTCCTGTCTCGGAAAGCCCGGGGCTCTGCGGCGGGGCAGGCCCCGGGCGAGCGCGGCTCCACCATCACCAAGCTTTGGGGTGCCCGTCACCTGGAACAAATCTCAGAGCCCAGAAAGGCCTTGCGCCCGCAACCCGACAGGAACGCGGCAAGGCCTGCCACATCCAGCGGCCAGGAACCTAGCATGGCCTTTAAAACGGGCAAAGCGGGTGCCCTGCCTCAGGTGTCAGTCTTCCCGCGTGAAATTTTCAGGATCCGCAAACAGCGCTCGCAGCAACTGATTGTTGAGGGCATGGCTCGACCGGACGCCTTCGAAGCGCCCGTAGATCGGCGCTCCGGCCAGTGCCAGGTCGCCGATGGCGTCAAGAATCTTGTGCCGCACGAATTCATCGGCAAAGCGCAGCAACTGCGGATTGGCAAGCCGGTCGCCATCGATCGCCAAAGTATTGGACAGGCTGGCGCCGCGGCTCAGCCCCATTTTCAGGAGGGTGTCGAGGTCCGAAAGAAAGCCGAAGGTACGGGCCGGCGCAATCTCCTCCCGAAACCCCTCTTCCGTGAAGGTGAAGCTGTAACGCTGCTGGCCTATCACTCGGCTGGCAAAGTCAATCTCAAACGCAAATACGCGCTCTTTATGCGGGCTGAGACTGGCGCGGGCCTCGCCGCTACGCACCTCGACGGGCCTGCGCACATGGATGGCGCCGCGTCTGCCCTCCTGTTCACACAGACCTGCAGTGTCGATGAGGGCCATGTAGCTTAGCGCATCGCCATCCAGAATCGGCGGCTCCGGCCCGTCCAGCTCAATGCAGAGGTCGTCAATGCCAGTACCACTCAAGGCCGCCATCAAATGTTCGATAACCCCGACCTGCGCTCCATCGCGCATCAGGAAGGTGCCGAGGCGGGTATCGCCCACCCATGCGAAGGAGGCTGGGATCTCGACATCAAGATCAAGGCGGTAAAAGGTGACGCCGGCCATGGGTTCGGCCGGCCGCAATGTCATCGTCACCTCCGTGCCAGAATGGAGGCCAACCCCATGGGTACGGACAGGCGCAGCAAGAGTTCGTCGGCTCATCCGGCCTTGATGCCACGCCCACAGCTCCAAGGCAAAGTCCGGACTGAAGGTGCACAACGCCAACTACCACCCGGATACGGCAAGGGCGCCCGGCAGAGCCGGGCGCCCTTTTGAAGGAGAGTAGAAAGGCTTGGCCGGAGCTAATTGCTCTGGCGACGCAGGAAGGCCGGAATTTCGAACTGATCTTCGACCTTCTGGTCGGCGAACAGATCATCGGCCGGTTGCGGGCGCTGCTCGGCGCGCGTCATCACCTGGGCCTGGGCGCGCTGGGATTCAGCGCGTGCCGGCGCTGGTTCGACCCGCGGTTCAGCCTTGCGCTCCTTGCTGCGGCCCCAAAGGCCAAAACGCCGCCGGGGCTCTTCACTCTGGGCCTCGGCCCGCAGCGGCCGCTCGGCGCGCACGGGTGCGTCCACGCGGCTTTCACGCTGAACCGCATCGCCACTTTCGCCGGTTGGCGCGCTACGCTGCGGCCGTTCGACCGCTTCCTCAAGCGCCGGTGACACGTTGGCAACGGTCTCAGTCCGGACCAGGGGACTGCGCAGCTCTTCGCTGATCGCTTCGACCTGACGCAGTACCGGATTGACGGCGGCGCTGGCGCGCGCCTCGCCAATGGTCGCTGCGGCCGGGGTTGGCGTGAGCCGCGCGCCTGCACGTGGCCGCAGGGGCTCAACATTGGGTGGCATGGCAGCGATCTGTTCGGCCTCGATGCCGGTCGCCACCACGCTGACGCGAATGCGTCCTTCCATGTTTTCAAGGATAGTACCGCCAAAGATGATGTTGGCGTCCGGATCGACTTCGGCCCGGATGCGGTTGGCCGCCTGGTCGACTTCGAACAGCATCATGTCGGGACCGCCGGTGATGTTGATCAGCACCCCGCGCGCGCCCTTCATCGAGACATCGTCAAGCAGCGGGTTGGAAATCGCCGCCTCGGCCGCCTTGATGGAACGGTCTTCGCCATCGGCTTCACCGGTGCCCATCATTGCCTTACCCATCTCGCTCATCACCGTCTTGATGTCGGCAAAGTCGAGATTGATGAGACCTGGCATCACGATCAGATCGGTGACGCCGCGCACGCCCGAATGCAGGACATCGTCGGCCATGGCAAAGGCCTGGGCGAAGGTGGTGCGGTCATTGGCGATACGGAAAAGATTCTGGTTGGGAATGATGATCAGCGTATCGACATAGGCCTGCAGCTCTTCGATGCCTCGCTCGGCAATGCGCATCCGCCGGTCGCCTTCGAAAGCGAAGGGCTTGGTCACGACACCCACCGTCAGAACGCCCATTTCCCGCACCGCACGGGCAATCACGGGGGCAGCACCGGTACCGGTTCCCCCACCCATGCCCGCGGTGATGAACACCATGTGCGAGCCTTCGATCTGTTGCAGGATCTCGTCGAGCGACTCTTCGGCCCCGGCCTTGCCGACGTCCGGGCGCGCGCCGGCACCCAGTCCTTCGGTCACGCGGGCACCGATCTGAATGCGCCGCTCGGCCTTCGACTGGCTCAGCGCCTGCGCATCGGTGTTGGCGACCACAAAATCCACGCCTTCCAGATGGGCGGCGATCATGTTGTTGACGGCGTTACCGCCAGCACCGCCCACGCCGAGCACAGTGATACGCGGGCGCAGCTCAGCCACTTCGGGCGCCCTGAATTTGATACTCATCTTTCACTCTCCTTGCCGTGTATCCCCACGGACGCCCAACATTTATTTTTGTTGCTAAACGTGTTCGCTCATCCGAACAAGCCACCTGTGAGCTTGCTGAGAAAAGATCGTTCGCGCTCGCGCGGCGCAGTCTGCAGATCCGGATTGAGAACTTCCGGCGGCATGGTCGCGCCAGCCATCAAAAGACCCAGCGCACATGCATAATCGGGGCCTGCCGATGCCGCCGGCAACCCCGGAAACGTCTGCGGTCGACCGATGCGGACCTGCTTGTTGAGCACGCGCTGTGCAAGTTCGCGCGTACCGGCAAGCTGGCTCGCTCCACCGGTCAGGATCGCTCGTCGCCCAGCCGCCACGTCAAATCCGCTCTCGCGCAGTTTGACCTGCACTTGACCGAAGATCTCTTCCAAACGGGGTTGCACGATGCGGGTCAGGGTGGAGCGCGGAACCCGCGCCGCATACTCATCGCCCTCTTCGCCCATCTGCGGCACCGCGACCATGTCGGTCCCGGTTTCAATATCGCCGAGGGCGGCGGCATAAAGAGTCTTGATGCGTTCAGCGGCAGAAACCGGCGCCACCAGCATGCGGGCGAGATCGGATGTCACATGCGCACCGCCGATCGGTACTGCATCGGCGAAGACGAGCTGGCCTTCAATGAAGACGGCGATTGTCGTCACCCCGCCGCCCATATCGATGACCGTCGCACCAAGCTGGAGTTCATCAGGGGTCAGGGTGGAAAGCCCGCTTGCATAGCCGGAGAAGAGTGTGCCGGCCACCGACAGGTGGCAGCGCTCCACCGCCAGCTTGAGGTTCAGCAACGGCGCCGGCTTGACCGCCACGGCATGCATGGTGACGCCGATCCGCTGACAGAACATGCCCCTCGGGTCGCGCACACCGCGCGCGTCATCGACCACATAGGATGTGGGGGCCGACTGGATGACATCCACCCCTTCGATCTGGCAACGACGATGGCCCTCGGAGAGAAGAAGATGCAGATGATCGTCCGAGACAAGCTCGCCATCCAGCGCCATTGCAGCGCGCGATGTCACTGATGTCGGCATGCCGCAGGCAACCGAGACGATGACATTCTGAATGCGGGTATCGGCATGGTTTTCGGCCGCAGCCACGGCCTCACCGATCGATTCCACCGCATCGTCGAGATTGGTAATGGTGCCGGAGCGGATGCCGTTGGACTCCCGCAAAGCCGCGCCCAGCACCTTGATGGAGCCCGGTTCGGAACGACCGATGACGCAGGCAATCTTCGACGAGCCGATATCGAGCGCGGCCACAAGGGCGGTGCGATAGGCGGTTGGCTGGGCATGGGCCGTTTTCATGCGCATCGTTTCGCCCATCAGGCTTTGTTCTCCCGGGCCTGCGGCTGCGCCGCCTTCTGGTCGCGCAGCGTGAAATACAGTTCATCAGGTGAGCGCAGATCGATCTGCGAGATGTTGCGGTCGAGCACACCGTCATCAACGATGAGGCGCTCCAAAACACCCAGCTGCTTGCGCCAGCCGGTTCCGGGCAGTTCGGCGACCACGCCGGAGTTCAGGATCAGATTCCAGCGCCGCTGTGCCACACGCTGCATGGCAGTCAGCCGCGTTCTGATCGCCGGATGGGCATCGATCGCCGCCACCAGTTTGGCACCATCAACCGGCTGGTCGCCGATAAAGACCGGCAGTTTGGGGAACTGCTGGGGCGTAGCCTCCACGATGGGAGCCCCTGAGCGGGAGATGACATAGAGCCCTTTGGCCGACTGCCAGAGGGCAAACGGGGTCTTCTCGGTGATGTCGACGAAGATCGAGTCCGGATAGCGCCGGGTCACCCGCGCATGCCTGACCCAGGGCAGGGCTAGCAGCCGGGCCCGGGCGGCTCCCAGGTTCACGTCAAAAATCGATTGACCAGGTTTCAGATTCAGCACAGCGAGAATCATCTGCGGCGACGTGTGATTCTCTCCTGTCAGAGTCAGCTTGGAAATACCAAACCCGGCATAATTCGACATCGACGCTGCCAAAGAGTCGATTTTTTGCCCGGCCGCCCGCACATAGCCTCCCACGATGAGGACAACGGCAAGACTGAGCGCAAGCAAGACCCCGCACAGCGTGAGAAGCGGATGGCGCACACCCAGGCGCTGGGCCACGGCATTTAGTACGCGCCCGCCTGCTGACGTTTGCGACGGGCTGGCACGCCGCCGCGGCTGACGGTGTGGCGCGACCGCAGTACGGCCCTCTTTGCGCCCGTTGCGCCGGGTGCTCGCCGCACGCACCGGTTGACGCCTCTGCCCTCTCAGCGGCCGCATGATGCATCCTCCACAATCCAGCGGCAGAGCGCGCCATAGCTGTAGCCGGCGAAGGCTGCCTGTTCGGGAACCAGCGAGGTTTTGGTCATCCCTGGCTGCGTATTGACTTCGAGCAGCACCAGACGGTTCTGACCTTGGGTGTCGTCATAGCGCAGATCGGTCCGTGTCACGCCGCGACAGCCGAGCGCGGCGTGCGCCTTTTCCGCCAGCGCCATCGCCTCCTTGGCTACAGCGTCAGGGATCTGCGCCGGGATCACGTGCTGCGAACCGCCTTCGCTGTATTTGGCTTCATAATCGTAGAAACTGTGGCTCGTGGTGATTTCGGTCACCGCCAGCGCTCGCCCTCCCATGACTCCGATGCTGAGTTCGCGCCCGGGCACGTATTCCTCAATCATCATCTCGTCCGACAGCGTCCACGTCTGCGTCCCGAGGGCCTGCGGCGGACGGTTGTCGCCTTTGCGGATGATGAACACCCCAACCGATGAACCTTCGTTGACCGGCTTGATCACATAGGGCGGCTCCATCAGATGCCGCTGTGCCGCCTCGCGGCGGTCTATGACGCGCGAGGCAACTACGGGAAGGCCGGCAACGCGAAAGACATCCTTGGCGCGCTGCTTGTGCATGGCCAGCGCCGAAGCCAGTACGCCTGAATGCGTATAGGGAAGCTTCATAAGCTCCAAGAGCCCCTGCACACAGCCATCCTCGCCCCAGCGCCCATGCAGCGCATTGAACACGACATCGGGCTTTGCCTCGTTCAACTGTGCGGCCAGATCGAAGGTGCCGGGATCTATCTCGACCACTTCAAATCCTTCTTCGCGCAATGCCGCCGCGCAGCCGTGGCCGCTGTTCAGGCTCACTTCGCGCTCCGCAGAGAGGCCACCCAGCAACACTGCAACCCGATGAAATGTCCGTAATGACGTCATGCCCTGCCCACCCTTTTTATCTCCCACTCGAGGGTGATGCCGAACTTGGCCAGCACCTTTGCACGTACATCCTCACCCAGAGCTTCGAGGTCGGCGGCACGCGCCTCGCCCAGATTGATGAGAAAATTGCAGTGTTTGTCAGAGACCTGCGCATCACCGCGGCGCAATCCGCGGCAGCCCGCCCCATCGATCAGAGCCCAAGCCTTGTGCCCGGGGGGATTCTTGAAGGTAGAGCCGCCTGTCTTGGCCCGCACCGGCTGGGAGGCTTCGCGCTCTGACAAGAGCTGGTCCATGGTTGCGCGCACACGCACCGGATCGTCGCGATGGCCTTCGAGCACGGCGTCGACGAACACCACATCGTCGGGCACGGCACTGCGGCGATAGCCAAAGCCCATATCGTCTGGCCCGAAGGTCATGCGCCGCCCCTGTCCGTCAAGCCCAGTTGCACTGACGAATACGTCCTTGATCTCTCGGCCGTAGCAGCCGGCATTCATGCGCAGGGCACCACCCAGGGTGCCAGGTACGCCGCGCAGAAACTCAAGGCCGCCAATCCCGGCATCTGCGGCAGCGCGCGCCACTGCACTATCGAGGGCTGCTGCGCCGGCATGAAGACGCGTCCCCTCAATGCGGATCCGGCCGAAGGCTGCCGGCAGACGGATGACGACACCGTCGATCCCTCCATCGCGGATCAGAAGATTCGAACCAACGCCGATCACGCTCACCGCAAGCTCTTTGGGCCGCGCCGCAAGAAAGCCCGCCAGATCGTCGGCATCGGCAGGTCTGAAGAGCACCTCTGCCGGCCCACCGACACGAAACCAGACCAGCTCCTTGAGCGCGGCATCGCGCTGAAAGCTGCCACGTACCGCAGGAAGAGACATTACGCCTGACGAGATCATGCGCGTGCCTCCTGCGCCGCCAGCGCATTGGCGAGCCCCTTCGCCCAGTGGGTGATGGATCCAGCCCCCAGACAGACA
>JAGWRJ010000140.1 GCA_028869725.1 Alphaproteobacteria bacterium
GACACCAGAACTGGGCAGCCGCAGGCCAGGGCCTCGTTGACAACAAGCCCCCATGTTTCACGCCCATCCGACGGCAGCACCAAAAGGTTGGCAGCAGCGTAGACTGCCGGCATGTCGCTCTGATTGCGAAACCCCAGCAGGTGCAGCGGCACTTCATGAGCCGCAGCGCAGGCGCGGATTTGTTCCATGAGGGGCCCCGCACCGGCCATCATCACCTCAAGAACCTCACCGCGTTGCCGCAGTCGCGCCGCGGCCTCGACGAGGTCGATGGGCCGCTTGAACGGAACAAGCTTTCCGGCGAACAGAACAAGCTTCGTCTCTGGTGCAATGCCGAGTTGGGCCCGAAGCCTGCCCCCTGCCTGAGCTCCGGCATGGGTCGCAAACCAGGTCTGATCGACACAGTGAGGAGCCCAGAACAGTCGCGCTTCGGGATAGCCATAATGCCGCCAATAAGCGTGGTTGCGCTCGCCGACCACCAGTGCCGCATCAAAACTGCGCAAAAACAGCGGATAGACAAGTTCCTTGACCAGACGCTTCCAGTGGGCGCGCGCACTGCGCAGTTGCGAGTCACCGCGGACGATTACCGGCAGGCGTCGCCTCTTGGCTGCCCACAGCGCCTGATGAAAGCATTTGAGATTCCAGCCCATCAGAAGCACTGCATCGGCATTTTGAAGATGCGCTCCTACGTCAGGTGTATCGACACCGGTAAAGCGTCCCAGAGCAGGAGTCGCCGCAACATTGCGCAGAAATATGTGACGATAGCCCTCGAGCAAATCGACGTCCCAATCAAAGCCGACGCCGAAACCGGCTTCCGCCTGATCGGCGTGCGTCGCCTTATGTCCATAAAGCACAGTCAGATCAAGCCGACGCGCCAGAGCGCGATAGATGGGCGCATAATATTGCACCGGATGAGAGGCGACGATGGCAAGACGCATGAGCCGCCCTACTCCTGCCGCTCAGCCTTTAGACGGTCAAAGATCCGGCCATAGCGCTCACTTATCGCCGCTGCAGTAAAGGGCGCGTATGAGGCCGCATCCACCTGGCCAAGAGAGGCCGGATCTTCAGCAAGCCTGACGAACGACTGCGCGATCTGGGGAATCAGCGCACCAAGCGATCCGGGACCATCAAACGCCAGAGCTATACCACCACCTGCTCGTGCCAAAATGGCATGGGCACTGCTTAGTTCATGAAACACCGACAGGAAGGGCCGGCCGGACATCAGGCCCGGATAGATCTTTGATGCCGTATAGTGAGGCTCGATCGAGCCCACGAGCAGATTGGCGCCGCTCGTTGCCACGATGCGCAGCGCGTCCAGAAAAGGCACCCGCACTGGCTCTTCGCGTACCATGTCTGCCAGTCCTTCGGCACGCACGATATCGCTCAACGCATAGGCCGAGCCGTCGGGCTGATTGCTGGTTCCGACAAAGCGCAGACGTAGGCGCGCAGCCAGGCTAGGGTAGTCGCGCCGCACCAGGCTCAATGCGCGCAGCACTGTTTCATGCACAGGAACGGCGCGCGGCGTGACTGTGCCCACGAA
>JAGWRJ010000141.1 GCA_028869725.1 Alphaproteobacteria bacterium
GTCACGCCAATGGCCAAGTGCGCCAGGCCCAGATGGCCGCGGCGCTAAGACCCATGACGGATGCGCTCCGCTCCATGGGCAGAGAATTTGCGGTGCTTGGCGAAGATCTGTCGAATGACGTCAACGGCCTGCTACAGCTCACGGCCAGCCATCACTCGAACGGGCACCCTCTCCAATACTTGGTGCTCGCCGCAGCCCTTTTCCCCTCATGGGGACACTTTGTGCGACAAGCATGCGAGGGCCAAGCGGGACCGCTCACCAATGCGAGATCTGTGCGGCGAGCCACAACCAACCGGCGCTCCTGAGCCGATACTGTCATTCGAGCCGCTCAGTCGAGTGACCGCGGTGTTCCCGATCCAGGCGTTCAGGTAGTAGGCGGTGGCACTCCTCGCGCGCGTAGGCAGGCGCTCTGTTGGGTGGGGTTGGGACGTGATCACGCCACCACGGCCTCGCTTGAGCCTCTAGCAGGAGCGCGCCGAGCGGAGGCCACTTGAAGCGCGGCACTCAGCGAACCGGTCAGCAGCCCAATACCCTCCCCGGCTGAGGGCAGCAGCACCGCTGCTGCCAGGACAACGGCATCTGAGGCCGCACGGTCGTTGACGCCCCGCAGGGGAACGTCTACATGCTGAAGAAACGTCCGCGGGATCTTTAGATGCCACGATGCGATGTGCCTTGTGAGCCACCGCGCTGGAACAACCTCGGCGACAAGATCGCTCAGGCGAAACAGGTTCGGCTTCGTCGATGTTGCCAATCCGCGAGTCTTCGCCGCGGCAACGAGCTTTGGGCGAATGACAGATCGGATGACGGGACGGTCCCGGTCGAGCAGCGCCATGTAGATCGAGACGTAACGATCGAGCACACCGCCCGCCACCAACTCGTCCTCGGCCGTCTCGATGGGAGACGTTCTGCCCTCCTGGAGCCATTGATGAGGCAGTTTGTAAAACGCACTGGACGAATCCACCGCGCTCAACGCGTGCCGGTGCACAGGGCACCAGTCAAAGCCACGAATGTGATGAAAACGCCGGAACCAGCTAAACCCCCATTCGCGCAAGTCCTCCTCTACGCAGGTCGGACAGCAATAGGCCTGCATCGTCTGTGGCGATCTGCGGATCCGGGCTTTGCTTTGCCTCGACGTCTCGGTGCCGTGCGGCGCGTCGTCGCCGTCCCTGCAATCCACGCGAGTCGCAGGCAACAACGTATGCAGTCTGGCGTAGACGTGCGGGGTCAGGCCCGACACGAGGGCGAGCTGATGAAGCTTCGGAAAGCGCAGGGGATCCAGCCCCCTTTGCGCAAGCTCTGCCTCCAGCAAGTTGTACAGCGCGCAGACTTCAACGCAATCATTGAGCACGGCCAGTCGCCCCTCGTGGGCGACGGCAAGTTCATCGGGCATGGGACGGGTCAAAAGCATGTCGTTACCTGCGTCGAATGTGGGACGCAGAGGGACTCCACCCACTGCCGATGCATCGTCAGCCACCAACTGCCGCGCGGAACCTAACCGCTGCACCGTGTTGGCGAGGGGGAGTCACCTCTGATTTCATGCGACTTGGGCGCCCGCAAGGGCCGGGAACCACATGCCGCACTCCTTACAGGATGCCCCTGCGGTTCATTTGCCAATAACCGCAATCCTTAGCCCGGCGGGACACCGTCGAGCTACCCGAATCGACGCTCTGGAACGCGCCGACGCCATAGTCAGAGGTCAGAGCCGCGAGAGCGGTGCAAGCCGCGCGCAACTGCTTTTGCTCGGCCAAAGCGTAGCCGGAGACCCGTGGCCGTCAGCTCATCGGCCTGAGCAGCCCTTGGCCAAAGCACTTGAAGGCGACCGCCTCTAGTGGCGCCATGATCCAAGGCATGACGCGCGGCCGCTTCTGGCTCTAGAGAGTTGTGACGCCACCATTCTTGGGCGATGCTTCCGTCAAAAACATCATCGACGACCGTCTGCAGAAAAACGTGCGCCCCACCCGGTGTGCCCACACAGGCC
The DNA here is from genome assembly GCA_028869725.1 of Alphaproteobacteria bacterium. Classification (GTDB taxonomy): domain Bacteria; phylum Pseudomonadota; class Alphaproteobacteria; order Micropepsales; family Micropepsaceae; genus Rhizomicrobium. Next base: position 1,979 of record JAGWRJ010000141.1, read on the forward strand.
GTGGAACGCGCTGTTACAAGATTCCCACCACGCGAACAGATCCCTTGCCCATAATGCCGAGACACTGACAGAGGTGGGAGGCCGCCATGGCGCAGAACCCCAAACAGACTGGCAAGAACGCGGCATCGAAGGCGGGGAAAATCTTGGCCAAGCCAGGCGCTGCGAGGTCTGTCAAGACCGTTGCGGGGTCAGACTTGTCCCAGACACCCTTCAAGAAACCGTCTACAAAGCCAAAGAAGTAGGTGATCGCAAAATGATTTATCTCCGCGCAACAAGAGGCGTAGTAACGATAGCGCTATTCGCAAGCGCTCTCGGTTTATCCCGGGCCGATTGCGTGGTTGGAGCGAAGATGATGACCTCTTACAGGCTGCTGAACGCAAACACGATCTACCTAACCAATGGATCGCAGAGCATCATCATCAAGACCTTTCAGTTTATGTACGCGCCTGCTAGCGTGACTGTTCTGAAGGATTCTTTTTGCGACTACTCACAGAATGTCCTGCTCGTCGGCGATCAGGTGATCAACGCAAACGAGGTCAAGGATATTCAGTAGACAGACCTGACTCCGGTCTCTACGCCTATTACCTTCGTTAGTCCGCATAATGATTGAGCCGCAGATGAGCCCTGCGCCATGGAC
>JAGWRJ010000142.1 GCA_028869725.1 Alphaproteobacteria bacterium
GCCAAGACCCAAGGCCGATACAGCCCCTATGCCATTGGGCTTGAGCCCTAATATGCTGGGCCGGATGGGTGAGGAGGGGCGAAAACCCGATGTAGACATGGCAAGAGCCCGGATCTGGATGAAGGAGCACTTCCTCGCCCGTGATGCTTGCACCCGTCAAGCCACCCCCTTATAACCCCCGCCATTCCACGCGTGAGGGTGGACAGTCGGCTTAAGCCGTTCTGCCCCTCCGGTGTCCTTTGGTGCGGTGTCCGGACGGCCCCACCCGGGATATGCCCCTTGCGCTAGGCCTAACCGGAAAAGGAGACGACTTTTATGGCCCTGCCAGATTTTTCCATGCGCCAGCTGCTTGAGGCAGGCGTCCACTTCGGTCACCGCACCCAACGCTGGAATCCGAAGATGGCGCCGTACATCTACGGTGCGCGCAACGATGTTCACATCATCGACCTGACCCAGACCGTGCCCCTGCTGCATCAGGCGCTGGTTGCGCTGCGAGAGGTTGCCGCGTCGGGCGGACGCATTCTTTTTGTAGGCACCAAGCGGCAGGCGCAGGATCCAGTCGCGGCCGCAGCCCGCCGTTGTGCGCAGTACTACGTCAATCACCGCTGGCTTGGCGGCACGCTGACCAATTGGCAAACGATCTCGAACTCGATCAAGCGTCTGCGTGCGATCGAAGAGACGCTGAATGCGGCACAGGGGTCGGGACGCACCAAAAAGGAACTGCTTCAGATGCTGCGCGAGCAGGAGAAGCTCGAGCGTTCGCTCGGCGGCATCAAGGAGATGGGTGGCTTGCCGAACATGCTGTTCGTCATCGACACCAACAAGGAGTCCATCGCGGTTGCCGAGGCGCGCAAGCTCAATATCCCGGTGACAGCAATCCTCGATTCGAATTCGGATCCGGAAGGGATCGCCTACCCGATCCCGGGTAACGACGATGCCGCTCGCTCGCTGGCGCTCTATTGCGATTTGGCAGCACGCGCGATTATCGATGGTCTGTCGGCAAGCCAGATTGCCTCTGGTATCGACATCGGTGAGGCCGAGGACGTATCTGTCGCCGACCTTTCAAGCGACGCTGGCGCAGCCGCCGCCCCCCAAGCCTCGGCCTGAGCCGAGGCGTCTGACAGCATTAGGAGCATGACAATGGCGAATATCAGCGCCAGCATGGTCAAGGAACTGCGCGATATGACCGGCGCAGGTATGATGGATTGCAAAACGGCCTTGAGCGAGACCGGCGGCGATATGCAGAGCGCTGTCGACTGGTTGCGCACAAAGGGGCTCGCAAAGGCCGCCAAGAAGGCGGGCCGGGTTGCTGCCGAAGGCCTGATCGGTGTCGCCACCGGAGCAAGCAGCGGTGCGCTTATCGAAGTCAATTCCGAGACCGACTTCGTGGCGCGCAATGACGAATTCAAGGCATTCGTCAAACGTGCTGCTGAGGTCGCCCTCAAGGTTGAGGGCGATATGGACCAGCTCCTTGCCCATCCCCATGATGGAGAGGACGCCACGGTCAGCGGTACCTTGACGGCCCTGATCGCTAAGATCGGGGAAAATATGAGCGTCCGGCGGGCAAGCGTACTGGCGGTCGATCCCGGTATTGTGGCCAGCTACGTCCACAATGCGGCAGGTCCCGAACTCGGCAAGATCGGGGTGCTGGTCGCACTGTCTTCGACGGCTGATCGCGATGCGCTTGCCCAGCTTGGCAGGCAGATTGCGATGCATGTGGCTGCGGCATCCCCAATCGCGTTGTCGTCTGACCATGTTCCGGCGGAGATCGTCGAGCGGGAGCGCGCGATCTATGCCGAGCAGGCCCGCGAAAGCGGTAAGCCGGAGAGTATTATTGCTAAAATGGTCGACGGCCGGATGAAGAAGTTCTTCCAGGAACAGGTGCTTCTGGAGCAGACCTTCGTGATCGATGGCGAGACCCCGATTAGCAAGGTGATCGAAAAGGCGGCCAAGGATCTTGGACAGCCCATTACGCTTACCGGCTTCGTGCGCTATCAGGTCGGGGAAGGGATCGAAAAGGAAGACAGTGACTTCGCCGGAGAAGTCAGCAAGATGGCCGGCCACTGAGTCCTACTTCGGAGACCCGCGAATGGATAACGCCTCGCCACGCTGGCGCCGTGTCCTGCTCAAGGTCTCTGGCGAAGCTCTGATGGGGCAAGCCGCCTATGGCATCGACGTCGAGACGGTCGAGCGCATCGCCGCCGATGTCAAAGAGGCGGTTGAGGCTGGGGTCCAGATTTGCCTGGTGATTGGCGGCGGCAATATTTTCCGCGGCCTTGCCGGTGCCGCCAAGGGTATTGATCGCTCTACCGCTGACTATATGGGCATGCTCGCCACCGTTATGAATGCTCTGGCGGTGCAGGCATCACTCGAGCGGGCGGGAATCCCCACCCGCGTCCAGTCCGCTATTCCCATGACCAGCGTTTGCGAACCCTATATTCGGCGACGCGCGATCCGCCACATGGAAAAGGGACGGGTCGTTATCTTTGCCGCTGGAACTGGCAATCCCTTCTTCACGACCGATACCGCAGCGGCGCTGCGTGCGGCAGAAATGAGCTGCCAAGCCATGCTCAAGGGCACCCAGGTAGACGGCGTCTATGACATGGATCCGAAGCGGAATGCAAAGGCTCAGAGATTTGATTCTCTGAGTTATTACGAGGTGTTAGCACGAGATCTTCAGGTTATGGATGCATCTGCAGTGGCGCTGTCGCGAGAGAATGGCATTCCGATCGTCGTCTTCTCGATCCATGATCGAGGAGCCCTGACGCGTGTGTTGCGTGGCCAAGGCCGCTGCACAATCATCGAAGAGCGCGGCGAACCGACGATGCGCGGCGCCTGAGACCAGCAGGGAGGGCCACATGGCCACAGCCGAATTCGACAAGGAGGGCCTGAGCCGGCGCATGAAGGGTGCCGTCCAGACGTTGCGTAACGAGTTCGCCGGGCTGCGTACCGGCAGAGCAAGTGCGGCGCTGCTCGATCCGGTGGTGGTCGAGGCCTATGGCAGCGAAATGCCTGTAAACCAGATTGGCACGGTCTCGACGCCGGAGCCGCGGCTGATCACGGTCCAGATCTGGGACAAGGCGATGGTCAAGCCGGCGGAAAAGGCTATCCGGGACGCCGGACTGGGACTTAATCCGCAGGTCGATGGGCAGCTTTTGCGGATTCCCATCCCTGAACTCAACGAGGAGCGGCGCAAGGAACTGGCCAAACTGGCGTCCAAATATGCCGAGCATGCGCGTGTCGCCGTTCGTAACGTGCGCCGAGACGGCATGGAGCTTTTGAAAAAGCTCGAAAAGGACCACAAAATTGGCCAAGACGAGCACCATAAGCTTGGTGACGAATTGCAAAAGCTCACCGATGGTCACATCCGCGAGATTGACGATGCGCTCCATGCCAAGGAGCAGGAGATCATGCAGGTTTGACCGCGCACCCGGCGAAGGGCCGGAACGGAGTTCAATGATAAACGCAGCCCAGTCCCGCCTGCCGCGTCACGTTGCCATCATTATGGACGGCAATGGCCGCTGGGCAAAAAAGCGCTTGATGCCGCGCGCGGCAGGGCATGTGGCCGGCGTCTCCACGGTGCGCTCGATCGTGCGCGCCGCCAACGACATCGGCCTCAAAAATCTCACGCTCTATGCGTTTTCTTCAGAAAACTGGAAGCGGCCGGTCACCGAGGTCAGCCATTTGATGACGCTGTTTCGGGCTTATGTGCGTGATGACGTGACCGAGCTGGTCAAAAACAATGCCCGTTTGCGCTTTATCGGCAATCGATCGCGAGCGAGCGCCGACATTCTGGCACTCATGGAAGAGAGCGAGCGCCGCACTGAGGCCAACACCGGGCTCAATCTAACCCTGGCCTTTGACTATGGTTCCCAGGAAGAAATCGTCGCCGCGGCCCGAGAACTTGCCCAGGAGGCGGCTCGCGGAGTTCTGGATCCGCAGTCCATCACCAAAGAAATGTTCGCCGGAAAATTGTCGACCGCGGGCACACCCGATCCTGACCTGGTGATCCGTACCAGTGGTGAGTATCGGCTCAGCAATTTTTTGCTGTGGCAGTCGGCCTATGCCGAGTTTCTGTTTGTGGACAAGCTCTGGCCGGACTTTACCCGCGAGGATTTTCTCAGTGCCGTCAACAGCTATGCCAGCCGGGAGCGGCGCTTTGGCGCGGTAGCTGAGGAAACGGTGGCGTGAGCGCGGCGACGAGGACCACAGTGCAGATGGCAGGGTCTGGCACGTCGGCTTCGGATGGCCCTGCGGCACCGCGTCCGCAGCCCTGGCGGTGGATGTTGCGTCCCGTGTTTGGGCTGATACTTGCTGGCATGGCATTACTGGCGCTTGTGGCCGGCGGAATCTGGTTTGCCGGCTTTATCGCCCTGGGGACGAGCGCGGGGGTACGCGAATGGCACCGTATGGTCAGCCGGGGCGACTATCGGCCATTTCTGCCAGGTTCCATCGTTGCTCTATTGCTTGGGCTTTCACTTGCCGTGTTTGCAACCGGTGGGCCCGAGCGCGCTCCGGCGGCATATGGGCTGGCCGGCGCAGGCTACGCGGCAGCCGCCCTTCTGGCCGCCGCAGTGGCATGGATGCGGAGTGAGCAGGTTCTGTGGCAGGGAATAGGACCGCTCTATCTCGGCCTACCAGGGCTCTCCCTCTTTGCCCTCAGGGCAACGCCCGACCATGGTCTGTGGCTGGTACTGACGCTGTTCGCAGCGGTATGGGCCTGTGATACTGGCGCGCTGGTCTGCGGAAAGCTTATCGGTGGTCCCAAACTCGTTCCCAGGCTTTCGCCCAACAAAACCTGGGCCGGGTTTGTTGGCGGCAGCGTGAGTGCGAGTGCGGCGGCGGCGCTGGCGCTGGCCACCTTTGGTGCCGAGGTCTGGCGTGGCGCGCTGTTCGGGCTCATCATTGCGCTCATCAGCCACGGAGGCGATATGTTTGAATCCTGGGTCAAGCGGCGCGTGGGCCGGAAGGACAGCGGCCATCTGATCCCGGGCCATGGAGGAGTGCTGGACCGGATCGATTCGATCCTGTTTGCAGCACCGTGTTGCGCCGCATTCGTATTCTTCTTTGGCGCGCAGGCACTTTTGGGAGGCAATCTGTGACCCAGATGAACCCGTCATCCGATCTGTTGCGGGCCCTGACGCGGCGGCTGACCGTTTTGGGCAGCACCGGCTCAATCGGGCTGTCCACCCTGAGCGTCGTGGACCATGCGCGCAGCCATTACGGGGCGGAAGCCATGCCGATCGAGGCCCTGACGGCCCAGTCCAATGTGCAGCAGCTGGCCGAACAAGCCCGTAAGTTTCGTCCCCGGCGTGCGGTCATAGGACGGGCGGACTTGTTGCCGCAGCTGAAGGATCTTCTGGCCGGCACAGGTATCGAAACCGACGGCGGTCCCGCTGCGGTCGAAGCTGCGGCCGAGATGGAGGCCGAACTCGTCATGGTCGCGATTGTGGGCGCGGCGGCGCTGCCGCCTGCGTTGAAGGCCGTGCGTCGCGGGGCAACCCTTGCGCTGGCCAACAAGGAGTGTGTCGTGGCTGCCGGCGAGCTGTTCCGGCAAACTCTTGAAACATCGCGGGCTACTGTGATCCCGGTCGACTCCGAACACAACGCCGCATTTCAGTGCCTCGAATTCGATCAACACCACGCCATCGAAAAGGTCACGCTCACCGCCTCTGGCGGGCCCTTCCGCGAGTGGACACGCGAGCGTATGGAGCAGGTGACACCGGAACAGGCGGTCGCCCACCCCAATTGGTCGATGGGGGCGAAGATATCTGTCGACAGCGCGACGTTGATGAACAAGGGGCTCGAGGTCATCGAGGCGCATGTTCTATTTGCGCTCCCTCCCGATAAACTCGATGTGATTGTTCATCCCCAATCGGCGGTCCACTGTCTCGTGACCTATGCGGACGGGTCGATGCTCGCTCATCTTTCGGCTCCGGACATGCGTACACCGATCGCACATGCCCTGGCCTGGCCGCAGCGGATGAATGGGCCGGCTCAGCGTCTAGATCTGGCCATGCTGGGACGACTGACATTTGAAGCGCCTGATCGGGAGCGTTTTCCCTGTCTTGCTCTGGCCGAGGCGTGCTTGCATGCTGGAGGCGTGAGCCCTACCATCCTGAATGCGGCCAATGAGGTTGCCGTTGGCGCCTTTCTGGACCGGCGCATTGCCTTCTATGACATCGCGCGCGTCGTACAGGCCACCTTGGATGCGGATGGGTCCAACATCGCGCGCGCCGAAAATCTGGAAGCGGTGCTCGCGGTTGATGCCCGTGCCCGGGAAACGGCAATGAGCCTCTGCCACAAGCTGGCGGCGTGACGGACGTCAGGAGAAATTTGCGTGCACATCTTGGGCGATTTGGTGTCATGGCTGCCTCTGGGGTTGCCCGCCTTCGTGTTCGTCATCACGGTGGTCGTGTTCTTCCACGAACTGGGCCATTTCCTGGTCGCCCGCTCCTGCGGAATTGGCGTTGAGGCCTTCTCGATCGGTTTTGGACCGGAAATCGTGGGCTGGACTGATCGCCATGGAACCCGCTGGAAGATTTCCTTTATACCGCTCGGCGGCTACGTGAAATTTTTGGGCGATGCCGGTCCAGCCTCGACTCCGGACCGCGAGCTTATTGCCCGCATGAGCCCGGCGGAGCGCGCCCTCCTGTTTCAGGCCAAGCCATTGTGGCAGCGCGCCGCAGTCGTGGCCGCAGGGCCTGCCGCCAATTTCCTGCTCGCGATCGTCATTTTCGCAGCGACCTTCATGTTTGTCGGGCGGGAGGTGATCCGGCCCGTAGTGGGCGCGGTCGAGGCGCACAGCGCGGCGGCGGCGGCCGGATTGAAGCCCGGTGATGTCATCACCAGGGTGGATGGCGAGCCAGTCCATACCTTCTCGGATCTGCAGGCTGTGATCTCGATCAGTCCTGGCCGTACCATGAGTATGCAGATCGACCGTGACCATCGGGTAGTGCGACTACAGATCACCCCGCGGCTGACGCAGGTAACGGATCGCTTTGGCAACGTCCAGCAGATCGGGCTGATTGGCGTGCGCCCGCGGATTACCCGGGCAGATATCGAGATCCTGCATTATGGACCCGTTGGGGCGCTGCGCGAATCAGTCCGGCAGTGCTGGTTCGTGGTCGACAGCACCATGACCTATCTGTGGCGCATGGTTCTGGGGCACGAAAATGCCACCCAGCTGACCGGACCGGTGGGGATTGCCCAGGTCAGCGAGCAGGTCGCGGCCATCGGTTTCCTGGCGCTCGTCAATCTTGCGGCGCTTATTTCGGTAAGCATCGGGTTGCTCAACCTTTTTCCAATTCCCATCCTCGACGGCGGCCACCTTCTGTATTATGGAGTCGAGGCCGTTCTGGGTCGGCCCCTCGGGGCCCGAGCTCAGGACGTCGGATTTCGCGTGGGGTTGGCAGTCATGCTGGGGTTAATGGTTTTGGCCACCTGGAATGACCTAGTCCGATTAAACCTCTTCTGAAATTGAACCAGGCGCATTGGAGGCCGCGGCCGCCTCCGGCGACGAGCCCAGAGACGGAGCGGATGAGCCTTTTCGCCCACCCCAAAGCCCGCCCTAGCCGCGCGCTGTTACTTCTGGCGACCAGCACGCTGGCATTTCTGCCCGTGCGGGCAGGTGCCCAGGAGTTACATCCGCATTTTGCCGCCAAGGCGGCTGCTCCTGCGCCCAAGACCGGCGCAGTAATCCAGCATATCGTGGTTCGTGGAACCCAGCGCGTCGAGCCGTCCACCGTCCTCTCTTACATGTCGGTGCATGTGGGCGATCACTACGATGAACTCGCGGTCGATCGTTCGCTCAAGACCCTGTTCGCCACAGGTCTTTTTGCTGACGTGAAGATCAACTGGGATGCACCTACTGCGACCTTGACGGTCAATGTGGTTGAGAACCCGATCGTCAACCAGGTGCAGTTCGAGGGTAATGACGATGTCTCAACCAAGGACCTGACCAAAGAAGTCCAGCTAAAGCCGCGCATGATCTTCACCCGCAACAAGGTGCAGGACGATGTGCAGCGCATCATTGAACTCTATCGCCGCAACGGTAAATTTTCGGCCAGCGTCAATCCAGAAATCATTGAGCGCCCACAAAACCGTGTGGATCTGATTTTTTCCATTCATGAGGGGCCGACAACAAAGGTTTCCCGCATCGTCTTCATCGGGAACAAGATTTTCAGTGACGCAACGTTGCGCAGCCACATCGCGACCGAGGAAAGTGCCTGGTACAAAATCCTTGCGACCAATGACAATTACGATCCGGATCGCCTGGTATTTGATCGTGAGCAACTGCGCCGGTTCTATTTGGAACGCGGCTATGCGGATTTCTCAGTAAAAACTTCGGTCGCCCAACTGACACCAAATCGTAAGGATTTCTACATCCGATTTACGATTCACGAAGGCACGCGCTATCATATCGGCAAGGTCGAGATCGACTCGAGCATCAAGGAACTTCCAGCGCGCGAACTGCTGCCTTTAGTGCGCCTGCATAAAGGTGATGTGTACAATGCATCACTCGTCGACAAGAGCATCGATGCGCTGACAAATGCCGTTGGTACCAAGGGGTACGCGTTTGCGCAGGTACATCCACGGCTGCTGCGCGATCGCAAGAATCACACCATCGATCTGGTTTTCAAGATTGATCAGGGGCCACGGGTTTATATCGAGCGGATCAACATCACTGGGAATAACCGGACACTAGATAAGGTTATCCGTCGCGAATTTCGCGTTGCCGAAGGTGATGCCTATAACAGGGTCCTGGTCGACCGATCCCGCACGCGCATCAAAGCTCTCGGCTTTTTCAAGAATGTCGACATCACGACCTCTCCGGGATCTGCTCCGGACCGCACGATCCTAAATGTTCACGTGACGGAGCAGTCTACCGGGCAGCTGCAGCTGGGCGCGGGCTATTCCTCGTTCAGCTCGTTTGTTGGACAGTTCAGCTACGTGCAGTCCAATCTCTTTGGTACTGGCGAATCCCTGCGCGCCTCTGTGTCGGAATCCTATATTCAGCAGGACTACGAACTCAGCTATACTGAACCATATTTCCTGAACCTGCCGCTGTCAGCCGGGATCGACCTCTACAAGATGGTCTACGACTACAACCAGGCCAGCTATCAGGGCGATTCGACCTCTGCCAGCATACGGTTTGGCTTTCCCGTTTCCGAATATGGTACCGTCGGGCTCAACTACACCTGGGGTATCAGCAAGATCACGCCATATCCCAACGCGCCGCTCATTATCCAGGAGGCGTCGGGCAACGAGGAGACGTCGGCTGTCGGCTATTCCTACGCCTATAACACTCTCAATGATCCGATCCGGCCAACCCATGGCATGGCCTTCA
>JAGWRJ010000143.1 GCA_028869725.1 Alphaproteobacteria bacterium
ATCTAGGAAGCACCCCCCCGGCGGTCAAGGGATGGTTGTTGGCTTCAGGCGCGCCTTCAGACGATCGGCCGCCCTGTCTAGCAGAGACTGGGGCAGGTGCATCAATCGTGGTCCCGTGGTCCATACAAGTGCAACAGATACCCGCTTTTGCGGGAAGATCCTGCTCAATGCGGCTTGATAGAGCGCCAGTTGCGTCACATGGGCCGCCGGGACGTCATTGACCGAATCGGGCAAGCGCTGATCAGTCTTGAAGTCAACCGCGAGAACCTCATCTTTACCAATGAAAAGGCGGTCGATGCGGCCGCTGACGCGTGCACCTGGGGCAAAATCCGTTAGTTCTGCGACAATCGGAACTTCTGCGCGTGCCGTTGGCAGAAAGGCAGCGGCAAAATCAGGTGCCTCGAGAACCGCCAGCGTTTGCTGCGTCAACTCTTGGATTGCCTCAGGCGACAGTCCGCGGGCGCCGAGGAAGCGGTTCGCAGCCGAGGCACGCTCGGCAGGAGGCAGATCGGGCAGCCGGGCCAGGAGGCTATGGACCAGCAGCCCGCGCGTAAAGCGGGGAGTGTCGGCCGATGCAAGCGTAGCACCTGGTCCCTCGTCGTCGACCTGGGACGGACGCAATATGAGGGACGGCGCCGCTTCGGCCGGGGGCAAGACGGTTGCCCAGGCAGGTAACTCAGGTTCGCTGGCGGGGAGCACAGCGGGCGCCGGCCCGGATTGGAAGCCCTCGTCGCCGAGAATATAATAGGTTTCGTCGCCACGCTGCTCCTCGCGGCCGACCTGGCGTGCGGCCGCCGCGCAGTGCCAGTACCAGCTGCCTTCGCGCACACCGCCCTGATTTTCGAAGCCGCAGATGTAGAGCTGCTCACGCGCCCGCGTAAGAGCCACGTAAAGCAGACGGTTGTGTTCTTCCCGGGCTCGCGATTCGGCGCGCTCCTTGGCTGCCTTGACTTTTGGTGGCGCATCGCGATCGCTCAGCGGATAAATGATCTCATTACCTAGAACCAGAAGGTCGCCCCGGCGTCCGGGCGGTTCGGGAAGCGCTGTCGTATCTGGCAGAATGACGATATCGGCTTCCAGGCCCTTTGCGGCATGAACTGTCATCACGCGAACTTGGTCGCGGGACTTCTCCATGTCGCGTTTGATCTCGGTTTCGCCTCTTTCGAGCCAGAACAGAAAACCTTCCAGGTTGGGCGTGTTGATCTCTTCGTAGGCCAGTGCCAGGCTGACGAACTCTTCAATGCTATCGAGGGCATCGTTGCCGAGCCTGGCCACCAGGCGTTGCTTCATGCCGTAACGCATCAGTGCAATGGCATAAAATTCGTAGGGCGGCACAAGATCGGCAATCTTTCGCATCTCGGTTAGGAAGGAATGAGCAAAATCGAACGCCGGATTTTCTGCACGACGGCGTGTCAGTTCGAGCCACACGTCCTGGGTCCGGGGCTGGCACAGGACATATAGTTCATCCTCACTCAGACCGAGCAGAGGGGAACGCAGCAGGGCAGCGAGATTGAGATCATCTTCGGGTAGAAGCACGAAGCGTCCAAGTGCGATAAGATCCTTGACGGCAATCTGATGTGTAAGGCGCAGACGGTCGGCACCCGCGACAGGAACACCGCGCTCTTTGAGCTGGCGGATTATTTCGCTGGCAAACGGTTCGCGCCGAGGCATCAAAATCATGATGTCTCCCGCCGACACAGGTCTTTCATGACCTGGCAGGTAGGTGCGTCCGTCGGTCCAGACCCGGATGGCGTCGGCGATACGGATCGCAAGTTTGCGCACTGGGCTGTCTTCGCGCACTGCGTCGATCGGAGTCCACGGATCGCTGTCGGACGGTGGTGGCGGTTTGATAGTGGGCCAAAGTTCGACGCGGCCCTTGGCGTCGCGTGCAGCCCGGTGAACGATGGTCTGCTCATTCTGGGAGAGCCCGGCGCGCGCGGTCGGTAGTGCAAAGACGGCATCGACAAATGCCAGTATCTCAGGTGCCGAGCGGCGTGAAACCGCGAGCTCGAATGCGGAAAAATCAGCTCTCTGCGTGGCTGCCGCCGCAGCGAAGTAAGCGCGATGCGCCGCGAACTCATGCGGTGCCGCGCCTTGGAAACTGAAGATGGACTGCTTTTCGTCGCCTACTGCAAAGACAGTGCGTGGTTGATGGCCCGGTGCCGAAAAAAACTCGCTCGTCAGTGCCTTTATTATTTCCCACTGCTCCGGGCTAGTATCCTGAGCTTCATCGATCAGAATATGCTCGATGCCGCCATCGAGCTTATAGAGAATCCAGGCTGCGGTGTCTGCGCGGGTGACAAGATCGCGTGCGGCGATGATCAGATCATTATAATCGACAAGGCCGCGTGCCCGTTTGTGCTGAGTGTAGGTTGCCCGCGTTGCGTCAGCCAGGCGGAGCGCGGCAGCCGCAAGTTCAGCACCGCGCGCTGCGCGGTAGCGTTCCTGTGCGTCGGCTGTTCTGCTGGCAGTGTCGGTCAGAAGCGCGAACAGATCTGGAGCCGAATTCACGCGCCCACTGGTGGCCAGGCGTTTGGGTACTGCTCCGTCTGCAGTCAGCAGGGCCTTGCACCAGGCGTCGAAGCGCCGGTCTTTATCCGTCGCCAGGGCGGTAGTTATCAGATCGGCGCGATTTTGATCGCTCGCCGTGCCCTGGGCCAGCCAGGACGCCACGTCTGTCAATCGTCCGCGGTCGCGTTCAATAGCGGCGCAAAAATCCTCTATGATCTGCTCGCCACCGTGTTCACCTGCGCCATGGTTGCGTCTCAGCTGCGCCAAAAAGTACTCTTCATTGTCAGCGAGTGTTTGCGTGAGATGCTCAAGACGGCTGCGCTCATTTCCCATTGCCCAGTCAAGAATCTGGGACAGACGGCCCTCGTTGGTCTGGGTGACGAGATAGGCAGCGGCGGTTGCCAGAGGTTCCTCGCCGCGACCGGCGCGCGTCAGTACACTGGTGCGTGCCTCGGCGATCATTTGCCGGGCAGATTGCTCGTCGAGCACCCGAAAGCCCGGCGGCATGCCTGCCTCCAAGGGAAATCGGGTCAGCAAATTCTGACAGAAGGCGTGGATAGTCTGAATCTTGAGACCGCCGGGAGTTTCAAGTGCCGAGGCAAACAGCCGACGCGCCTCATTGAGTGCGTTCTCGCCAACGAGGGCGCCACCGATGGCGCCCACCGCGGCGGCGAGTTCCGTGTCGGGTAGCATCGCCCAGCTGCCCAGTTGTCGGAACAGGCGATCCTGCATTTCGGCGGCAGCAGTTTTGGTATAGGTGAGGCACAGGATGCGCTCAGGCCTTACGCGTTCCAGCAACAGGCGGGTAACCCGATTGGCCAGGGTATAGGTCTTGCCGGAGCCGGCATGCGCCGATACCCAAGCCGACAGCTGCGGATTGCCGGCCAGGTGGGATGGTTCGCCGCTCACTCCTCCGTCTCCCAACCAGTCATCGACCATTCGCGGACACGCGCCAGGTGGTCGTAGTCCCCCTCGGCATCCGTACGGAACGGACGAACCCGCGGAAAATATGGCGTACACGGATCATCAAATTCGCTGATCCGTGCAATGAGCTTGGCGACCGCTTCCTGTGCGAGTTCGGCGGCATCAGCGGGAATGGTGCGTATGCTTCCGGCGTCCGCGCCCCCGGAAAAGCGGACATAAACAAGATCTCGTGGCGACAGCGGTCCCGTATCAGAAAAGCCGCCAGCGGCAAGGATCGCCGCTTCCAGAGGCAGCTGCGGAGCCAGCAGCGTCGTGACCTGCTTATCGGATGGCGGAGAGCCACTTTTGTAATCTACCACGGCGGC
>JAGWRJ010000144.1 GCA_028869725.1 Alphaproteobacteria bacterium
ATGCGGCCAAGCGCTCGCCACGCATCCTCTGATAAGAAAAGTTACACTAATTGGAAGCGTTTCGACCGGAAAGGCAATTCTAAAGAGCGCAGCGGAGACCCTAAAACCTTCGCTTCTTGAGCTCGGCGGAAAAAACGCGCTGATTGCATTTCCAGACGCGAGCTTAAAAGACTTGGTCGACGGAATTATTAGGGGGATGAATTACACGTGGGCGGGACAATCGTGTGGTTCCACCAGTAGAGTTTTCCTGCACGAATCTATCCATGACGAGGTGCTCCAAAACGTTTCAAGGCAACTTGTCGAGCGTCACGTCCCAGGACTTCCCACCAATATGCGTACAACAATGGGCCCAATGATCTCGGCAGTACGCCGGGATGAAGTGTTGGCGTTCATCGAATCTGCAAAGAGGGAGGGCGCGCGCCTTGTAGTTGGTGGAAAGGTGCCTAATAGTCCATTACTCAGCGAAGGATTCTATGTCGAGCCCACGATTTTCGCTGACGTTCTGCCGTGGATGCAAATAGCACAGCAAGAAATATTTGGGCCCGTCATGTCTGTATTTCGGTGGGGGAGCGAGCAAGAACTACTCAGCGCGGTCAACGGCACAGAGTTCGGGCTTACGGCCTCTATATGGACGCGCTCATTAAAGACGGCTCACGAATTTGCAGCGAAAGTCGAGGCCGGATACGTTTGGGTCAATCAAGTAAGCCGACATTACCTTGGCATGCCATTTGGTGGTGTTAAAAACTCCGGCATTGGTCGAGAAGAGTGCCTGGAAGAGCTTCTGGAGTTCACAACGACGAAAAGCGTGAACCTCCATTTCTAATTTGATGAGAATCTCGACCAATGGATGATTTCATCGAAAGTGGTGCGACCCCTCTTGGAGAAGAGGGGACAAGTGAGTTCCACGAATTGACTCAACTCATGTGGGGCAGCGATGCCATTGCTCAACTTTTGAGTCGTTTCGGAATTTCCTATCTATGTCTTAACCCGGGTTCCAGTTTTCGAGGGCTACATGACAGTATAGTAAATTACCTCGGAAATAGACGGCCTGAAATGCTTCTATGCTTGCACGAGGAGCATGCGGTGTCAATCGCGCACGGCTACGCGAAAGTGACGGGGCGCCCTCTCGCAGTTGCACTGCACAGTAATGTCGGGCTCATGCACGCTAGCATGGCTGTATATAACGCATGGTGTGACAGAGTGCCTATGTTGATCATCGGCGCCCACGGACCTGCAGATGCCGCAAAACGCCGTCCATGGATCGACTGGATTCATACCTCACAGGACACAGCTGCGCTGATCAGACCCTACGTGAAGTGGGACAATCAACCGCTGTCGCTCGCGGCCAGCTTGGAGGCGCTACTACGCGGCTACCAAATTACGCTGACTACGCCTACCGCGCCGGTATATATTTGCCTTGATTCGTCAGTGCAAGAGTCGAAGATCGTCGATTTCTCCGACCTTCCGGACCCGAGGAGGTATTGCCCACCCAGGAGAATACATCCGGGCTCCAACGATATCGAGCGAGCAGTAGCGATCCTAGCCGGTGCATCCAAGCCATTCATCTTGATGGGCCGCGTTTCGCGAATTCAGAAAGAATGGGATGAACGAGTCCTGCTCGCGGAGCGTCTTGGAGCAACAGTGCTCACGGATCTCAAGGTTGGAGCTAGTTTTCCGACCGATCATCCACAGCATCCGTTTGCGCCGAGTTTCTTCCTGAGCGACCGAGCAGCCAAAGCTTTACGTGAGGCCGATGTGGTCCTGGCTCTTGATTGGCTTGACCTTGGTGGCACGCTGAAATGTGCCTGGCCTAACAGCAACCCGACCGCAAAGATCATCTCCGTGTCCTTGGACCAGACAGTGCATCGCGCATGGAGTTTTGATCACCAATCTTTGGCTCCTATAGACCTTCCGATTGCGGCCGACGTTGGGCTCGCTGTAACGGAGTTATTGGATAGAACTGGTGGGCAACTGCGGGATTGTTATACCCGTCCGGCGGAGGACGTTGACGCTGATTGCGGCGAAAAAATGGGCGACGGAATTTCCTTGAAAAACCTGGCGAGCGCTCTCGCAGCGGCTGTTGGGACCGCCGAAGTGACGTTAATTCGTCTGCCGCTTGGATGGAATGGCAATTATTGGCCATTCAGGGGACCGATGGACTATCTTGGGTATGACGGTGGTGGGGGAATCGCCTCTGGGCCTGGAATGGCAGTTGGCGCGGCTCTGGCGCTCAAGGGAACTCGCAGGCTGCCGGTTGCGATCCTGGGGGACGGAGATTTTTTGATGGGGAACACCGCTCTTTGGTCAGCGGCGCACATGAATATTCCCGTGCTAATTGTGATTGCCAATAATCAATCTTTCTACAACGACGAAGTACATCAAGAGCGAGTGGCGCTAGATCGAGGGCGTCCTGTGGAAAATAAAGGTGTAGGGCAGAGGATGGATGCGCCCCCAATTGATCTTGCGTCGATCGCTCGCGCACAGGGATTTCGGGCCTGGGGAGCAATCCAATCAACCGCTGAGTTGGACATGATTCTTGCGGAGGCAGTTAGTGTGGTAGCAGGTGGAAATGCGGCTTTCGTGGAGGTGCGTGTGACGCCTGGCTATGCGCCTTCCATGAGCAAGGGTATGACAAAGTCCAACTTAGGCGTCGGAACCGAAAAATAGATAGTTGAATAAACCGTGACCGTGGGTTGAGGATGGCGGCGTCGCGCCTTCAAGACAATGTCATTGAAATGCACTTGCTCTTGTCGGCTTTCTCTAAGCTTTTATTACGCAGCGGAGACAACAATGCAGTGGAACGGAAAATTCATCTCAAAGATGAGCGCAATGGGCGCTCTGATGATGGCGGTTGTTGCGTGGACGCCAATTGCGGTTGCAAAGGAAACGGTGATTCGGGTTGGTTACACTATTACCACGGACATCGCCTCCGCTGCACTCTTTAGCGCTCAGAAGAAGGGCCTATTTGCAAAGGCCGGTCTTGATGTCGAGGCTCAACCGTTTGTGTCATCAAGCCAGAA
>JAGWRJ010000002.1 GCA_028869725.1 Alphaproteobacteria bacterium
AGGACACGATCAATCGCGCCGCCAAGGAATTGCAGCCGCGATTGAGCCACAAGGCACAGATTCAAGCCATCGTCACGCGTCTTGGACTGGCGGCCGACAGCGACATTGCGCGGGCGTGGATCGCGATTTCGCAAGCTCATGCCAAGGCCCATGGTCGCGCCCTCTACCAGTCGCTGACGGTCGATGCGGAATTTCGCACCCGATGGCAGAATCCCTTCGACACCGTGATGCGCGGGCTGATGATCGCGCTTCAGGGAAAATACGCCGCCCTGATGCGGCGCGTCGACGAGCTCGCGGCCATGGCGGATCGCGGCGCCGCGGTGGCGAGTTTCGTGAAGGAGATCCCCGGCGCGCTTCCATTGCTGTGGCACTTCTTCAACCAGCTCCAGAGCCCCGATTGGCTCCCGCACCTCGCCAAGCACAATCTATTGGCCGCACCGACCTTGCCTCCCGACGAGGATGCTGAAGGCGAAGGGCTATTGCTGCGCCAATGGCCGGCGGGCCGCTATCTCCTGCGGATGGCCAATTCCTCAGAGTCCGAAACGCGCGCACTCATCGTCCAGGCGCTGCGTGACGCTGACACTTCGCAGCATCCCGACGTGCAACAGATGGGAATGGAAGTGTTGGCGTCGCTGCCGCCAGATGACGCGGCCTCACTCCTCGATCTCGCCGAGAAGTGGCTGAGCCGCGAGTCTCGTTTTGTGATGGCGCAGGGACCTCACGAGCTTATCAAGCGGCTTGCGCAAGGCGGTCATGGGACAGCCGCATTACGCCTGGCCCGCGCGCTGTTCCAGGTGTTCGACCAGGATGGACAGCTTGCCACGCTGTTCAGTCGGCATATGTACGAGCACTTCCTGCCGGGCGCCGTGAACGTGCTGGCTCCGGTTTCTGGGGTTGAGACCGTCACCCTCCTTTGCGAGCTTCTGGACCAGGCGATCCGCATCAGCGGCAGGTTCAAGGAAGAGCCGCCGTCGGACTACACGACCCATCTGTCGCAAACGATTTCCGAGCACGGCACGAAGAATGATGTATTGGGAGGCCTGATCGCCGGCATCGCGCTCGCCGCAAAGCTTGCCATCGAGACGGACCCGGTGCGCACGCGCGAGGTGGTCCTGCAGATCAAAAGCCATCCGGCGAGAATTTTCGTCCGGCTGGCGCTTTGCGTCCTTTCGTTCAATCCCAGCGAAGTCCCGGAACTGGCGGAAGCCTATCTGGCCGATGCCGATTTGATCGAGGCAGGCTGGTGTCGGGCGGAATATGCTGCGTTGGCGCGCGCATGGTTTCCCTCTCTTTCCTCCGGCATCCAGCAGCAAATCCTTGCGGTCGTCGATGGCGCTCCGGACAGGTATCGCGACGTATGGAAGCAGCGATTTGAGGCGCAAAACAACAAGCCGCCGACCGCGGACAACGAGCGAAAGTTTAACGCGTCCGTGGTCCGCGACCTGCTTTGGCTGTGGCGTTCCGCCCTGCCGGACGAGCGGCAGGCGGCGCTCACGAGCATCGTCGAAGAGCTCGGCGACCCGGATGCATGGCGACGGCAGTTCGACGAGCCTGATGCGCCGCCTCCCGCAGCGCCGAGCTTTTCGTCGGCTCCCATCGACGACATCATTGCTTTCCTGAAGACTTGGCGGCCGCCGCCAGAGGGCAAGCGAGAGACGGCAACAGCATTGGCACAACGCCTGCGCAATGCAGCGATCGAGAATGCGGCCCTATACTCGGCCAATGCAGTCCGCTTTTTTGAAGTGCCCTCGCTTTATGTCCGCGCCGTGCTTGAGGGATTGGAAAATGCTTCCAACAACCGGGCGGATCTCGATTGGAATGGCGCGATCGCTCTGATCGCCCAAGTCATTCAATCTGGCGAGCGCCCGTCCGGCGGGCTTGAAGGTGACGACACGGATTCGTCCTGGTGCTGTAAAGCGGCTGCCAATCTGCTCGCATCGGGACTGCGACAAGGCGCGCAAGCCATTCCCTTCACACACGAGACGCTCGTGATCGACGTGATTCAGGAGTTCTATCGGACGGCGCCGCAACAGCCGGTAACCGAGAGCTTTGAGGAGAGCTATCGAAGCTATCCGTTCTTTGGGGCGCAGGGGACGGCCCGCGGCACGGCCGTGGAGCTTGTGCTTGTTTCGCTGTTTTGGCTGAGCAAGGACGCTGGCAGCGTGGTCGGGCGATCGCCAAAGGCAGCACTCGACAATCTTCCAAGCTTCCGGGCGATCCTGGATGCCGAATTGCGCGATGTCACCTCAAGCGGCCGCATTCCGCGCGCGATCATCGGTCGCTACCTGACATGGCTGTTCTACTTTGGCGAGTCCGCGCAGTGGGCGGC
>JAGWRJ010000145.1 GCA_028869725.1 Alphaproteobacteria bacterium
CGTTGTGACCTGGATCAGTCCAGGGTGCGGATGTTCGACGCCTGCGGGCCCTTCTGGCCCTGGGTCACCTCGAACTGCACGCGCTGGTTCTCGGTCAGGGTCTTGAAGCCGCTGCCCTGGATTTCCTTGAAGTGCGCGAACAGGTCCTTGCCGCCGCCATCCGGGGCGATGAAGCCAAAGCCCTTGCCTTCGTTGAACCACTTCACGGTACCGGTTTCGGTCGTCATATCGAATTCCTTTCAAAGTTTCCGGGCGCGACACTGCACCCAGCGAAGAGACGCCAAGAAAATCTTCAAAAGGGGATTCAACTCGACCGCCGGCGCGTTGCCGGAGCGGGTAGAAAGACCTAAAGGGCGACGGTCTTGTGCATATCAGCCACCCCATGCTACACGAAAACGGCCGCGCGTGCCGCGCGACGCCCTCCTGGCCGGGGACGCCCTGTTCGGGCCGCTGCAAAAGGCCATGGCCCACGGCAGTCACGCGCTGGTCGAGCAGGCCGCCGTGATGCTGCTGCGCAGCCATGACAGCGCCGAGGCCCTCGAAGTCGACGTCGGCGTGGCCTACGCGAGCATCAGCCCGGGCTGCGCCTGCGAGGGCGATCCGACGCCGATGAGCGAGCTGCCGGAATTCGCGACCCTGCGGATACGCTTCGACCGCGCCAGCGCCAGCGCCACGGTCACGCTGCTGCTCGACTGAGCGCCGGGGCCGGGTCGGCCATGAACGACCAATAGGCACCATCAAGCATTCCGCCTTCTCGGAGCATGTATTTGCACGCTCCCAGATGGCATGTACCTTCTGTCGGCACCCTGGATCAGAGGACATAGGCGTCGATCCGCGCGTTCATCGGCCTCTACGGAAGGTCACCCGTCCCCCCATCCCTTTACCAAGGATTTGAAAAGCGGAAACTGAAACGCAGCCGGCACCTCTTGACGAGGCCGTGCGAGCCCGGCTTTCGGCGAATTTTCTCCGAAAGCTCTCGACGCAAGCCCTCATCCCATTCATGACCATTGATCTGGCCATGCGGATGGGCGCCGCATGGGCCGGCATCCTGATACTTGTCATGCTGGGGGCCGGGGCCATTGCCAACCTCTGGGGCGGCGGGCTTTGCGATCGAATCGACCCTGTGTCCATCCTGCGCCGGGGCGAAATCGCGCATGCGGCCAGCCTGATCGCCATGCTGGTCTTCTGCCATAGCCTGACTGCCCTGATCGCGCTGTACTTCCTCAAGAATCTGTTCTTCTCGATTTCGCTCCCCGCAGGGGAACTTGTCGTCATGCGAGGGAGCCCGCCCGATCAGCGTAAACGCATCTACGCACTCAACAACGTTCTCAACAACGTCGCCATCCCGTCCGGGGCACTCGTTGGCGCGTTGCTCTACGGAATGGGACTCCGCCCCCTGCTCGCGGCGGCTGCATTGCTGTCCATCGGTGTGTACTCGATCTACCGCACATGCATGCAACCCGATCCGGCACGGGCCAAAAACCCCAGGTCAGGCCAGGTCCATTCGACAGCATGGACCGCGCTGATGCGAAATCGGACGGCTTCGTACCTTCTGGCGGCAACCGTCCTGCTGCTTGTGCTGGAGTTCAGTTTCGGCCAATACTTTGCCGTGAAGGTCGCAAAGGCCAGGGCTTGGCCTTTCTGGGGAGGGCGGCTCATCGAAGGCCCGCAGGTCTTCGGGATCCTCCGGGCGGAACTCGCCGTGGTGTCCGTGACGGCTGCGTTCCTCTGCGTACGGTGGGTGGAGCGCCTGCAAAGCCCCTGGCGCCTGGCGGGAACCATGGTGCTGGCCACAGGAAGCTTCCTGGCTTTGCTTCATGCGAAGGGCACGGAGGCGATGATGCTCTGCGTTGCGCTCATGGGCATTGTCGACGCGATTGCAACTCCGATATTGCAGACCCTGTTCGTGAACTCCCTGTCGTCGCGCCACTGCGGGCTGCATCTATCCATCTATTCGCTCAGCGGCCGCTTTGCCAACATGTCGGCCGCTGTCGTACTTGCCGCGAGCGGAGTGCTGTCACCGGCCGTTGTGAGCATGCTTCTCGGCATGGCTGGCATCCTCGCAAGCGGCTTCGCTTTTGCAGGGTGCCGACGGGCTCACCAAGCGTCGTGAGTGGCATCGGCTTCGAACCGGGGCTTCCAGGCGCCGCTCCGGACTGAATCGAGGTTCCCTGGACTCGCTCCCGAGCGCTGCTGGACGGGACGAGGATGCGAACGGGAAGGTCGTGATGGCGCCACGGACGACCTGGCGATGAGCCTTCCGGGGCGGCGCGACTTCATACAGAAATCTGTACACTAACCCCATGAAGACGACCCTCGATCTGAACGACCAGCTGCTGGCCAGCGCAAAGGCGCTGGCGGCGCAGCAGAGGACCACCCTGACCCGTTTGATCGAGGAAGGACTGCAGTTGCGCCTGAGGTCCAAGGCTCCTGAGGGCACCAGTTCCAGCGGCAGGCGATTGCCGGTGTTCGAAGGGCGTGGTGGACTTTTGCCTGGGGTCGAACCGACCAGCAACAAGGCGCTCCTGGCGGCGCTGGGCGATGACGCCTGACGTCAACGTTCTCGTGGCCGCCTCGCGCAGCGATCATCCGCATCACCGGGTTGCGCGCGCGTGGCTGGAACAGGCCCTCGCTTCGGCCGAGAACGGCGGCGCATTCACCCTGATGCCGATGGTGCTGGCCAGCGTGCTGCGTCTGCTCACAAGCGCGAAGATCTTCGTGCGACCGACACCGACCGCCGATGCCGTGGCCTTCGTGGACGCGCTGCTTGCATTCCCCGGTGTCGAGTTGGCATCCCTGGGGCCCGAGTGGATCAGACTGCGCCAGTTGTGTCTGGACAAGCAGCTTGTCGGCAACGACCTTCCCGATGCCTGGCTGGCGGCCGCCGTGGAGCAACTGGGAGAACACCTTGTGAGCTTCGACCGCGACTTCCGGAAGTTGTTGCCCCGCTCGCGCTTCACGCACCTGAAGATCTGAAGGCCCGGGAGATGAAACTGCGGACTGGGTGATCGGCCTCGAGGCCCGATCAGCGAGCCCGGCCCTCCCCTCGCACGTCAAGCCGCCTTGCGCAAGGTGAAATCGACGTGCACCGCGTCATAGGGAAAGATCACGCGGCCACGCTCGGTGCGATCAAGCACGCCAGCAAGCAGCAGTGCATGCACATCGCCATGCACCGCCTTCACGTCCCGGCCGACCCGACGAGCCACCTCGCGGATGGTCAATTCGCCCTGCCCGGTCATCGCCTGCAGAATGTCCCAACGCTTGGCGCTCAAGACCTTCCAGAGCAACTCCACCGTCGCGAACGCGATGAACTCGCCAACACGTTCCCCACGAAATGCCGCTGCCATCTGGCGTTGGGTGTCCTCAATCGAGGACACACCGAGCGTAACCGTCCTCATGATCCTGCCCTCCACGCTGTCACATCCACCCAGAAATCCGCTTGCAGGGTGCTCAAGTCGACGAACCGATAGGGCACTTCGCGTTCACCGACATGCTTGTGATCACCCTTGCCGGCTTCGTTGTCGTAGCGCAGGACGCAAACGCCATCCGAAATGAGGGCCAAGCTGTATTTGAAGCCGTGCGCGCTGCCATGCACGGCTTCGGGCACGCGCCAGATCGCCATCTCGACGTACATCGTCTCGGAGAGACCTTCACGCTTGCGAAACAGCAGCTCGGCCTTCATGTTGGACATGATGACATC
>JAGWRJ010000146.1 GCA_028869725.1 Alphaproteobacteria bacterium
CCTTGGCTGCCTCCTGCAACGTGTCGCCGCTGGCCTGAGCGTCTTCGAACTTGTTGACGATGTCACTGACCTTTTCGACCGCGAGTTGCTGTCGTGCCTGGGCCAGTAGCTCCGACTTGACGTCATCAAAGCTCTTGTGAACGGCCGGAGTAATGGAGGTCACCTTGAGGAGCACGTAACCGAAGGTGCCCTTCACCGGTGCCGAGACCTCACCAGCCTTCAATGCAAACGCAGCCTTCCCGCGGTCGCCTCCAAGGTCCTTTTCGCTGACCGCGCCAAGGTCGATGTCAGAAGATTTGAGGCCGCGGGCTGCGGCGAGATCATCAAAGCTGAGCCCCTTGGCAAGCCGCTGTGCTGCGGCTGCAGCGGACTTCTCATCGGGGAACGTGATCTGCTCTACATCACGTTTTTCAGGCACCTGATATTTATTGAGATTGAGTTCGTATTCGCTGTGAAGCTGCTTCTGCGTCACCGTAATGTTCGGGGCCAGGCTTTCGGGCGAGGCTTCTGCGTAGGTGAGTTCGCGATAGGCTGGCGTCGAGAACTTCTGCGGATTCGCCTTAATGAAGGCTTCGAGTTCACTGTCGCTGGGTTGCGGCGCAGTGCCGGCGGCCGATGGTACGACGGTGACGTAGGAAACCGCCCGCGCCTCGTTCAGATAGTCGAAAATAGCTTTCGCATAGCCATTGGGGACTTCGAGGCCGTCCGAGGTCGCGGTCAGAAGCTGGTTGCGCGCGGTATCAGCACGCACCGCAGCGATGAAGCTTTGCTCGGTAAAGCCCGAGTCATTGATGATCTGCAAAAAGCGCTGATGATCAAAATCGCCGTTGGCGCCTTCGAAGGCGGGCAGCTCCTTGATCTGGGCGGCGACGTCGGAATTTGTAGCGGTCAGGCCAAGGCGCTGCACCACGAGGTCAATGGCCGTGCGACTGATCATGCGCTGCAGGACGTCCTGCGGCAGGCCCATGGCCCGCGCCTGGCCTGGGGTCAGGGGGGTGCCCGAACGGGTCGATTCGTTTTTGAGCTCGGTCGTGTATTCGCGCTGGTAGTCACTCTGCTCGATCTTGACCCCGCCGACCGTAGCGACAGAGGTATCGACGGTGCCGCGGAAGATGTCAGCAATCCCCCATACGCCGAAACTGAGCGCTAACAGACCCAGAAAGATGGAGGCGACCCAGGACTGGGCAAAGCCGCGCATTTTTTGAAGCATGAGGGCATCCGATAGTGACGGTGAAAGCTCGCTAATGATAGGGAGGGCCCCTCATGGCGGCAAGGCGAACAGGCGTCAAGGGTTCGTGTAGCCGCCCCGACGCAGCAAAGGGGGGTGAAATGCGGGCGTTGATCGCGGGAAACTGGAAGATGCACGGCACCGGCCAGGCGCTGGAGGAGGTCCGCAAGGTGGCGGATGCGGCGGCCGCAATCGACTGTGACCTCCTGCTCTGCCCCCCGGCGACACTACTCCACCGGGCAGTTGAGGCGAGCGGGGGGCGGCTTCCCATCGGTGCTCAGGACTGCCACTGGGAGCGTTCGGGCGCCTTTACCGGGGATATTTCTGCCGAAATGCTGGTAGATGCGGGGGCCAGGGCCGTCATTGTTGGTCACTCCGAGCGGCGCCTCTACCATGCCGAAAGCGACCAGCAGGTTGAAGCCAAGGCCCGGGCGGCGCAGGCGGTGGGGCTTGTGACCATCATCTGTGTCGGAGAAAGCGAAGCCGAGCGCGCTGCAGGCCAGGAAATGGCGGTGGTCGGCCGCCAGCTGTCAGGCAGCATTCCGGAGGGCAGCAGCGCGCAGACCTGCGTTGTGGCCTATGAGCCCGTCTGGGCGATTGGCAGCGGCCGTACCCCAACGCGTGAAGAGATTTTGGCCATGCATGGGTTCATCCGCACCAGCCTGGGTCGCCGTCTCGGTGGTGCGGGGCAGGCGATGCGGATCCTCTATGGTGGTTCGGTCAAGCCCGCCAATGCGGCCCAAATTCTGGGCCTTCCGGACGTCGCAGGCGCGCTTGTCGGTGGTGCCAGTCTCAAGGCGGACGAATTTCTGGCGATTGCCCGCGCTGCCGGTCAGGAAATTAACCACGGAAAGCCCACACTTCGTTAACTTGCCGCTGCGAGTTTGGGCCCCGAGGCAGAATGCTCCCCATCGGGCCCGAAACGAGATGATGGCGCGGATTTCCTACGAGAGCGTCGATACGCTGATATTTGACCCGGTGGCTGCCAACAGGGCGGCGACACGATCGGCACTGCTGACCCTCGGTTTTCGTCGCATTGAAACCGTGGCCAGTATCGATGCTCTAAACGATCATCTCCTGCGACGGCCTCCAGACCTTGCCATCTGCGAGGCGTCAGGCGCGGAGGACGCGCTTTGCGCCACCATTCAAGGGCTGCGGCAGGGGCTGTCCGCCTACAATCCCTTTCTGGTGGTGATTGTCACGGCCTGGGACAATATGGGGTCTCTCGTCGGGAATGTGATCAATTCGGGGGCCGACGACCTTTTACTGCGGCCATTTTCGACGGCCACATTGGAGGGGCGTATCCGTACGCAGGTTGAACGGCGCAAAGGCTTCGTCATTACCAGTGACTATGTGGGCCCCGACCGGCGGCGTAGCAGCCATCGTCCCGGCAATATCGAGCTTCTTCAGGCGCCCAATTCGCTCAAGATGAAAGCCGGAGATCATGTTGGCGATGATGTCGTTGCCGAGCGGCTCAATCGTGAGCTCAAGGTCGCGCGCGAGATCCTAACAACCGAAAAGCTGCGGCGCGAAGCATTTCAGATCTGTGTGCTGTGGCGTCTGATGCAGAACGCCCAATCGCGCGAAGAGGCCGAGTACGAGGTTGATCTCATCCGTCTCGCCGATGTGACGCGTACGCTGGCGCGGCGGGCACGCGATACCGCATTCGAAGAGGC
>JAGWRJ010000147.1 GCA_028869725.1 Alphaproteobacteria bacterium
CCCGACGAGATGTAGTCGACACCGGTTTCGGCGATGGCGCGCGCGGTATCAAGGGTCACATTACCGGAAGCCTCGAGGACGGCGCGCCCCCGGCACAGGGTAACAGCGGCACGAAGGTCACTGATCGACATATTGTCGAGAAGAATGGCATCGACACCAAGATCGAGGGCCTCTTCCAGCTGCCTCAGGGTATCAACCTCCAGTTCAATCCGGACCATATGTCCAAGTCCGGTGCGCAGTCGCGTGACAGCTGCCGCGATGCCGCCTGACGCCACCAGGTGGTTGTCCTTGATGAGCACGGCATCGTCGAGACCAAACCTGTGGTTGAAGCCGCCGCCGCAGCGCACCGCGTATTTTTGCAGCGTGCGTAATCCCGGCAAGGTCTTGCGGGTGCAGACGATGCGCGCATGGGTGCCCGCTACCGCTTCAACGAGCGCGCGCGTGGCAGTGGCCACGCCACTGAGATGGCCGGCAAAATTGAGGGCTACCCGCTCGGCCGAAAGCAGGGAGCGCGCAGGACCTTCGATGGTCGCAAGTACTGTGCCGGCCGTAACCACCGACCCGTCTGGGCGCTCGCAGTGGAAGACAACGCCTGGATCGATGAGACGGAAAGCGGTTTCGGCAGCAATGAGCCCGGCAATGGTACCGGGCTTGCGCGCAACGAGCTGCGCCCGGGCCATGGCCTGTGCAGGTACGGTGAGATCTGAGGTGAGATCGCCCGCGCGGCCCAGATCTTCCTCGAGGGCTGCGCGGACCACCGGTTCCACCAGGAGCGCGTGGGGTGGGCGCGTGAAGGCAAGGTCCATCATGCGGCCGACACCTTGGCCTTGGCGCCGCAATCGGCCTCAGCAGCACTGCGCTCGGCGTCCTTTAGGTAGAGGAACGAGCGTGCTCCCTGTTGCTGGGTCTGAGGATAGTCGCTGCGAAAATGCCCGCCGCGGCTTTCCTGGCGCATCAGGGCGGCCGCGGCCACCAGCTTGGCTGTCGCGGTCATGTTGAGGAATGAGGGGTCCCCGGCGCCGGCATGTTCGAGGGCGATAATATCGCAAAGCGCGCGCCGCAGCCCGGCGTCGTCGCGCTCCAGTCCAGCATAGCGGCTCATGATTTGACGCAGGCGCTCTGGTACCGCCGGGTTGGACGCACCTAGCGTAGGCGTGGGCGGGTGCAGGGTGTGGGTCCCAAATCCATGCTGGCCACGTATGTCCTCTGCTACGCGGGCACCGAATACCAGGGCTTCGAGCAGCGAATTCGAAGCAAGACGGTTGGCGCCATGAAGGCCGGTTGCCGCACATTCCCCAACGGCCCAAAGGCCATCGAGCGACGAGCGGCCCCATGCGTCAACGGCAATGCCACCCATATGGTAGTGGGCCGCTGGTGCCACCGGTATGGGCATCGTGGCCGGATCGACGCCTGCCGCGGTGCAGGCGGCAAAGACAGTCGGGAAACGCTCTTCGAAACGCGTACCGATTGCGGATCGACAATCCAGAAACACGCTGTGGCCATGCCCCATCTCTCGATGGATGGCACGGGCTACGACATCACGCGGCGCCAGTTCGAGCGCTTCATGCACGCCACTCATGATCCGCCGGCCAGCCTCGTCGACGAGCTGGGCACCATCGCCGCGCAGCGCTTCAGTTGCGAGCGGAGCCGGATCCCGTCCCACTGCGATCGCGGTCGGATGAAACTGAACGAACTCGGCATCGGCGATGCATGCGCCCGCACGGGCGGCCATGCCCAGGCCCTGGCCGCGAGCTTCTGGCGGATTGGTGGTGACGGCGAAGAGCGCGCCGAGGCCCCCGCTGGCGAGGATGACCGACGGGGCTCTGAACAGCATCAGGCGGCTCTTGCGGGCAGATCCGGTGCGCACGAAGAGCCCCACCACGCGGCCGTTTTCAACCGCAAGGTCGACGGCATGAAAACCTTCGAGAAGCTGGATGGAAGCGCACGCCTGGGCAGCATGTGCCAAGGTTCTGGTGACCTCGGCGCCAGCACGGTCGCCGGCGACATGCACGATGCGATGGGCGCTGTGGGCAGCCTCACGCCCGACGCACAGACTGCCGTCGGGTCTGCGATCAAAAGGTACACCCAGATCCACAAGATCGGCGATGCGCTGCGGCGCAGCGCGAGTCACAAGCCCGGCGATCTTGGGATCGCAGATGCCGGCTCCGGCCGCCAGGGTGTCGGCACAGTGGTCAAGCCAGCTGTCGCCGTCTCCAACCGCTGCAGCGATTCCGCCCTGGGCCCAGGCGCTCGAGCCGGCCTGTCCGGCGGG
>JAGWRJ010000012.1 GCA_028869725.1 Alphaproteobacteria bacterium
CAAGATGCGAACAGTCAATATCCATGAGGCCAAGACCCATCTGTCGCGCCTGGTCGAGGCGGCCGCCAAGGGCGAGCCCTTCGTCATCGCCAAATCCGGCAAGCCGCTCGTCAAAGTTGTGCCACTGGATTGTCCGGCACCAAACGAAGTACGTCGCCTAGGCTTTCTAGCCGGCGCAATAAGGGTCCCGGATGACTTTGACCGCATGGGAGCCGCAGACATCGAACAATTGTTCAGTATCAGCGATGACGTTGAGCAATGAAGTTTCTGGTCGACACGCATCTTTTACTCTGGGCCGCAGGCGAACCCGATCTGCTTAGCCAGGAGGCACGAAGCCTGTTCACCGATCCCGATCTGCTCTTCGTTTTCAGTGCCGCCAGCATCTGGGAGGTCGCAATCAAGCAGACTCTTGGGCGTCAGGATTTTCAGGCCGACGCACGTCAGCTCAGACGCGGACTGCTCGACAATGGCTATCTGGAACTTGCGCTATCAAGCGGACATGCCGCCGCATTGCCCGAATTGCCGCGCCTGCACAAAGATCCGTTCGACCGGATCTTGATCGCACAGGCCAATGTCGAAGGACTAGTTCTGCTGACATCTGATAAGCAGCTCGCGGCTTATCCCGGCCTCATTCGGCTCGTGTAGCGTTTACGCAACCGCGATGGCGCCCTCAAAATGCTGTCGCTCAGGAGCACCACCATGCGCGAGAGCGACAAGCGGCACCGGCAGAGCCGAAAGGTCAAATTCTCGAAAATCTGGAGGAAAGCGAGAGCACGCGTTCAGCGCATCCATGCCCGGATCGGCAACGCCCGCCACGACTACCTGCACAAGGCCACGACCACAATCAGCCAAAACCACGCGATGATGTGCATGGAGGACTTGCAGGTGAGGAACATGTCCAGGCCGGCGGCGGGAACCACCGAGAAATCGGGCAAGAACATTCTGGCCAAGTCCGGCCTGTGGTCGCGTGAGCGCGGTCAACCGCACGAGGCAGGAACCCGCCCAAGCGATCTGAAATGGCGATCATCGTTTCAGACGCGCCGGGAAGCCCTGCCTTCAGGCAGGGGGGATGTCAAAAGCCACCACGCCGCGACCGTGGCCAACCTGCTGCGTTCTCAATGCGTCCGCCCGGCCCGGCAGAGTTTGATAAAGCCGGCAAGCGCCGCACCATGGGGGCGGCCGGCAACCGCGGTGAGGCGGACTTCGCGCCGGATGGGTGGTTCGACGAGGGGACAGGCGACCAGTGGAGCCGGCACCGCCATTCGTTCCGAAAGAATTGCAATGCCGAGACCGGCTGCAACCAGATCAAGAATGTGCGCGGTTCCGCCATCGCAGCGGCGCGTGCGCAGGTCATCGCCCGCGGCTGCAGCAAGCAGCTGTGCAAAACCGCCACAGCGCTCGCCATGGAGAAGCACCTCGCCATGCAGATCAGCCGCAGTTACGGTTTTGGTATTGGCCAGCCGATGATTGGCCGGAAGAACGGCGACCGCGCCTTCCTCATACAGCTTCCAGGCGTTGAACCGCTCGGGCAGTTCACAGTCGGCAGGCAACACGGCGCAGTCCAGCATGTCCGACAGCATGGCTTCGATAAGCGTTGCCACTGCTGCTTCCTCAAAGCGAACCATGAGCTCGGGCATCAGAAGCGCGATTTCGCGCACGGCTCCGGCAATGGCCGCGGCGCCGATTCCTGGACCAAGACCGATCTTCAGACTGACGCTCGGCTGCTGGCGGCGTGCCTCGGCCAGCGCCCGCGCCGATTCCGCGGCACTCAGCATCGCGTCCAGATGCGGCAGCATCGCCCGGCCAAGCTCGGTCAGCTGGGTGAGATTGCGTTCACGAAAGACGAGCGGACCACCAAGTTCATCCTCAAGGCGCTGGATCGCGCGTGTCAGTGCCGGCTGGCTCACATTGCAGGCCTGCGCTGCACGGGTGAAGTTCAGCAAGCGGCTCAGCGTCACGAAGTAGCGAACCTGCGCAAGCTCCATCGCCGCTAACCCTGCCTGGGGCCGTTGAGGCGCTGCAGTGCCTCAAGAATGCGCGCGGGAGACGCCCGCCGGGTAAAGTCGACATCGACGAAGCGCCACGCCACGCGGCCATCGCGGTCGAGCACAAAGGCCGCTGGCACCGGCAAAAAATCCGCGCCATTGCCGTGACGATCGCCGATATCCACGCCAGCCCTGCTGAGAAGCGCGTGATAGATGGGTGGGATGCGGAACACCACACCGGCGGCCAGGCCTACCCCGCAATCGACATCCGAGAGCACCTTGAAGCGGGCAGAAGGATCCTGCTTTGCCGCCCGGGCCCATGAACCGATTTCCGGGGTGAGCGCAAGCAATGTCGCGCCTGCTTCCTCGATCTGCGGCAGTGCCGTGACAAGGGCATTCAGCATGAGTCGGCAATAGGGGCACCAGGCACCGCGGAAGAACTGCACGATGACCGGACCGCGATCCAGATGCTCGGCAAGTGCAACAAGCCGCCCATCGGTGTCAGGCAGGACGAAATCAGGAAACGGCGCGTCCTCAGCCAGAACATTGGACAGAAAACCGTTGGTGCCAAGCGTGGACACCACCTCCTCATAGGCAACGCGCATTGCCTCGCTGGCATTGCGCCGCTCGCGCTCTGCCTTCAGGAGCTCGTCGAGGCTCATAACAGGTCCGGTCTTTCTCAACGTCATCAGGCTAAACGAGACGCCAGCCCGATCAAGGCCCGGCACAGGCCGGGCTGATCGGGAGGCGGGGGGTTGTCAGAGGGCCGAATGCCCCATCGCGCTGTGGCTCATCTTGCTGTGGTGCTTGGCACCATGAGCCATGGCCGAATGGGCCATTTTGCTGTGTCCCATGGCGGCCTTGGGGTGAGCCATCGGCGCATGTCCCATGGCGCTGTGTTCCATGGGGGGCGCAGGACGGGCCATCGCGCTGTGATGACCCATGGCGTCATGGCCCATGGCGTTCGGGCTCTGAGCCCAGGCAATGCCCGAGCCAAGGCTGAGCAGAAGCGCGGACGCGCTCAGAATGCGGATCATGATGTTCTCCAGATGGGGCAGCGCCCCGGTTGCATGATGGATGACCGGCGTAACCCCGCCGGAACCCGCGGAGAATGCGGGCCCGTGCCTCACCCATCCAATGCCGATTGGCTATGGTTTTGATACCTCGATCGAAGCTGCCCATTGGGGCATCACCGCCAAAGAGCTACTGGTTGTGAGGAGCACCCAATGCGCCGCCATCGCCCCATTCATCCCCTGCCGCTGCGCATCATGCACTGGCTGAATGCGATCGCCATCGTCATCCTGATCGGCAGCGGATGGGAAATCTACAATGCCGCGCCCATCCTGCCGTTCAGCTTTCCGCAATGGGCGGTGATCGGCGAGTGGCTGGGCGGGGCGATCGCCTGGCATTTTGCTGCGATCTGGCTGCTGATGCTGAACGGTCTTGCCTATCTCGTCTGGGGAACGGTGAGCGGGCATTTTCGCCACAAGCTCCTGCCCGTCACACCGCGCGCCGTGCTGCATGACATATGGGCTGCATTGCGTTTTCGCCTGCCCCATGAACTCGGCGTCTACAATTGCGTGCAGCGTCTCCTTTACTGGGGCGTGATCGGACTCGGCATCCTTGCGGTTTTGTCCGGCCTTGCGGTGTGGAAGCCGGTGCAGCTCTGGTATCTCTCCGATCTGTTCGGCGGGTTTGCCTTTTCTCGCATCGTGCATTTCGTCGCGATGAGCGCGATCTGCGCCTTCATCGCCATCCACCTTCTGCTCGTTGCCCTGGTACCGCGGGTCCTGCCTGCGATGCTCTTTGGCGGACGCCTCAGCACCACCCCGCACGCGAAGTGACGACCATGACATCGACCTTCAATCGCCGCACCATACTTGGCCGTGGCCTCATCCTCGGCGCCGCCACTATGCTCTCCGGCTGCAACTATGATGATCTGCAGCATCCGGACCTCGCCGACCGCGTGCTGACCGGCATGTCGCGCTGGAACGACCGGGTGCAGGCCAATCTCTTCAGCGATCATCGCCTTGCCCCCACTTATCCTGCCGCGGCAATCACCCGCCCGCCCCGCTTCAATGCCTTCTACGACATCGACCAGGCACCACAGGTCGACCCCACCACCTGGCGCCTTTCGCTGACCGGGCGAATCGGAGACAAGCGCCCCTGGAGCCTTGCGCAATTGCGTACCCTGCCCCAGGAAAGTCAGATCACCCGCTTCATCTGCGTCGAAGGCTGGCGCGTGATCGGCCAGTGGAGCGGTGTCCCGCTCGGCCACTTTCTTCGCCGCATCAACGCAGATCTCAGGGCGCGGTACGTATCCTTTCACTGCGCAGACGGCTACTACGAAAGCATCGACATGCCCTCCGCTCTCCACCCACAGACAATTCTTGCGCTTGATTTTCTCGGCGCGCCACTTACCGCACCGTTTGGCGCTCCCATGCGGCTGCGTATCCCGACCAAGCTCGGCTACAAGAATCCGAAGTCGATCATTGCCATGGGCGTGACCAACGTGTTCCCGAGCGGCTATTGGGTTCGCCAGGGCTATAACTGGTTCGGAGGATCTTGAACCAGCAGGGCACCCCTGTGCAGGCGCCTCTACCGGCGTCGCGATTCACCGCTGTCTGCAGCTCCACGCGTCTCCTCGTCCGGAGCAACATCGCCGGCCTTCCGTGCATAAGGCAGCGCATCGGTGACGAGATGCACCAGAAAGCGCCCAGGCTGCTCCTCCATGATCATGTGCGCGGAGTCGGCGAACACGACGAGCTTCTTGGATGGTGCCTGGAGCCGGGCGAACCAGTGCGTGATGAGCGTATGGGGCGTCGTGTAGTCGTGCGCGCCGACAAACATGATGACCGGGCACTTGAAATCGGTCACGTGGTCGAAGTTGACCGCCATGAGCTGTGGCAGCAGGTGCTCAAGTGAAAACAGGCTGCCCGCATCGATCGCTTTCAGATCGCGCTCGCTGTATTCGGGGGACAGTCTCCAGGTGTCGGAATCCCAGGAAAAATCTTTTCGCCCCCAGGCCAGCCCGCCGTAGTACATTTCCCATTTGCTGCGCACGCCGACATGCGCGATCGTCACGTGCTTTCCAGGATAAGGTGCGATCGCGGTCAACTCCTTGACCGCTTCGGCGTTGTGATGGTCCCTGGCCTGTTTGAGGGCCCATTCGTAACCAATGTGCTCACCGCGCCGGAAGTTCACAATCTGCCCCACGCCGATATACGCGTAGAACCAGTCAGGATGGCGCTGGGCCAGGGTCACACCGAGCACGGTGCCGAAGGAGTGCCCCATCAGAAAGATCTTCTTCTTGCCGAAACGGTGGCGCAGATATTGCACAAGCTCTGCGGCATCGTGGGCCATGCCGTTGATGGTCATGCCTGGTGCCATCGCAGCCCTGCTATTTGCCGCATAGGTCTTGCCGGTACCGCGCTGTGCCCACTCGACTACGGTGAAGTAATCCTCCCAGGGCGACTGGAAGGTCCAGGCAGCGGGCGCTTCCGGAGATCCGGGGCCACCATGCAGAACCAGCAGGATTGGATTTCTGAGATCGTGACCCCGGATCGAGATCCATTGTCTGATCCCGCCGATAGGCAACAGGAACTGCTGCTGAATGCCGTGTGGCGAGACGATCTTCTCGCGGTGCGCGATGATCTTCTTCACCCGAGCCAGAGGTATCATCCGCTCTACGGAAGGGGGGCTCGCCGCATTGGCGGCGGACTGGGCTGCCAGAGCGCCTCGCGTCGCGGTGGCGCACGCCAGCGCAACAAGGATGAGCCTGAACGTCCGCATCGTCTCGAATCCCCTCGGTTGTCTCAAGTAGGTAAAGCGACAACTCACAGCCTGTCAAAAGCCGCGACCGGGCGGTTCTTTGCCATCCCCATGTTTGCGAGGGCGCGAGCCGCGCAGCTTAGGAAACACCGATGCTGCGTCACCGCGAACGGCGTGCACGCGCTTTGCCGACTTGAGCCTTAAGGGACGCTCTTCAGGACCTCGATAACATGCCGGGCGATCATGAGGTCCTCGTTGGTCGGGATAGTCCAGGCCGATACGGCGCTGCAGGAAATCAATGGCCCACCGTTCCGATTGGCGTCCTCATCAAGGATGATGCCAAGCCAACCTGCGTCGGCACAGACCCGGCGCCGGATCTCGATCGCATGTTCACCAATGCCGGCGGTGAACACCAGAGCATCAACGCCGCCCAGCGCCGCGGCCAAGGAGCCCAGTTCACGACCAATCTGGTAGACGAAGAGGTCAACCGCAAGCTGCGCGGCAGGCGAAGAGCTTGCGAGCAGGATGCGCATGTCATCGCTGATGCCCGAGACACCGAGGAGACCGGACTGGTGATAGAGCAGATCCTCGAGGGCTTTTGCGGTCATGCCCTTTTTGTCCAGCAGGTACAACAAAACACCCGGATCGATCTGTCCGCAGCGTGTACCCATCACAAGCCCGTCAAGCGGCGTGAAGCGCATGGTCGTCGCCACGCTCTTGCGCGCCTTCAGCGCGCACATGCTCGCCCCGCTACCCAGATGGGCGACGACGATGCGCCCCTCAGCCGCTTGGGCGCCCATGACCTGCGGCAATTGCCGCGCAACATAGTCATAGGACAGCCCATGAAAGCCATAGCCATGCACGCCCTCGTCATAGAGCGCTTGCGGCAGCCCAAAACGCGTTGCCAGATCGGGCTGGCCCATGTGAAAGGCCGTATCGAAGCAGGCGATCTGCGGCAGTTTGGGATGGCGCGCTGCCATGGCCTCGATGGCAGCAAGATTGTGCGGCTGGTGCAGCGGCGCGAGCGGCACAAGCGCGCGCAGCTGCCGAATGACCCTTGCATCGATACGCACCGGGGCGTCGAACGTTCGCCCGCCATGAACGACACGATGGCCCACTGCAACCAGGTTATGGCTGTCAAAATGCGCCTCGAAGAAGCCAAGCACCGCGTCCAGGGCCTGCGTGTGATCCGCCGGGCCGTTCAGGTGACGCTCGACCAGCGTCGTCCCTGCTCCATCATGGGCACGAAGCCGGGCCTTGGTCAGAAGTCCGTCGACTTCGCCCGCACACAGAACATCGCGGTCACCAAGCGCGCGTCTGGCGGGAAACAGGCTGAACTTGAGGCTCGATGAGCCCGCATTGAGAACAAGAAGTGTGCCCGCCATTGGCTCAAGCCTCCTGGAGCGATCCGAGGTTGCGCATCGAAGCTCAGGCCAGACTTGAATCGGGCCACTTCCAGCTTCGGATCTCCGGCAGGTCCTGACCGTGCTCGGCAATATAGTGACGATGCTCGACGAGCTTGTCCTTGAGCTTCTGCTTCAGATAAACGCCCCTGGCCCGTGTTGCAGGCAGCCGGTCGATGGCATCCATTACGAGATGGAAGCGGTCGAGGTCATTGAGAACCGCCATGTCGAACGGGGTCGTGATCGTACCCTCTTCCTTGTAGCCGCGTACGTGAATGTTATGGTGATTGGTGCGCCGATAGGTCAGCCGGTGGATCAGCCAGGGGTAGCCATGAAAGGCAAAGATCACCGGCTTGTCCTTCGTGAAGATCTCATCGAACTCGGTATCGCTCAGTCCATGCGGATGCTCGGACTTGGGCTGCAGCTTCATCAGATCAACGACATTGACCACCCGGATCCTCAGCTCCGGCAGATGCTGGCGCAGAATGCTCACCGCTCCCAGCGTCTCAAGCGTCGGCACATCACCACAACAGGCCATCACAATATCCGGCTCATCTGCCTGGTCGTTGCTTGCCCAGCGCCAGATGCCGATGCCTTCGGTACAGTGCGTGACCGCCTGATCCATGGTGAGCCATTGCGGCGCAGGATGCTTGCCGGCCACCACGACATTGACGTAGTGGCGGCTGCGCAGGCAATGATCCATCACCGAAAGCAGACAGTTGGCGTCCGGCGGCAGATAGACCCGCACCACTTCGGACTTCTTGTTTACGACGTGATCGAGAAAACCCGGATCCTGATGGGTAAAGCCATTATGATCCTGACGCCAGACATGGGACGAGAGCAGATAGTTGAGTGAAGCAATCTTGCGGCGCCAGGGGAGCCCAGCCGTTACCTTGAGCCATTTGGCGTGCTGATTGAACATGGAATCGACGATGTGGATGAAGGCCTCGTAGCAGTTGAAGAGGCCATGACGACCCGTCAAAAGATACCCTTCGAGCCAGCCTTCGCACTGATGTTCGCTGAGCATTTCCATCACCTGGCCGTCCGGCGCCAGATGCTCGTCGCTGGCCTTGACCTCACCTTCCCATTGACGCTCGGTGACATCGAACACCGCCTCGAGGCCGTTGGAGATGGTTTCGTCCGGACCAAACAGCCGGAAATTGCGTGTCTGCCGGTTCAGGCGCGCCACATCACGGACAAAGCGGCCAAGGACATGGGTGTCGCCGATGCCAGGGGTGCCTGGCGCCGGAACATCTACCGCATAGTCCCGAAAGTCCGGCATGCGCAGATCGCGCAGAAGGCGGCCACCATTGGCGTGAGGATTTGCCCCCATGCGGCGCGCGCCTTCGGGCGCAAGCGCTGCAAGCTCCGCTTTCAGCCGTCCATTTGCGTCAAAGAGGTCCTGCGGACGGTAGCTTCTGAGCCAGTCTTCAAGAAGCTTCAGGTGGGCGGGATTTTCTTTCAGCCCCAGGAGGGGAACCTGATGGGCATGAAAGGTACCCTCGATGGGAACGCCGTCGACCTGCTTGGGACCCGTCCAGCCCTTGGGTGACCTGAGGACGATCATGGGCCAACGCGGACGCCTTGTGTCACCCTCTTTGCGCGCGCGAGCCTGGATGTGCCGGATATCCTCAATCGCCTTGTCGAGCGCTGAGGCCATCGCCCGATGCATCGGCATCGGATCACTGCCTTCAACATAGATCGGCGCCCAGCCATAGCCGCGCAGAAGTTCGTCGAGTTCTTCCGCGCTGATCCGCGCCAGAACCGTAGGATTGGCGATCTTGTAGCCATTCAGATGCAGGATTGGCAGCACAGCGCCATCGTGCTGTGCATTGAGAAATTTGTTGGAATGCCAGGACGTCGCCAAAGGTCCGGTTTCCGCTTCGCCATCGCCCACCACGCAGGCGACGACAAGATCCGGATTGTCAAAGGCCGCACCGAAGGCATGGCTCAGCGAATAACCCAGTTCCCCGCCTTCATGGATCGAGCCGGGGCATTCCGGCGAAGCATGGCTTGGTATGCCCCCCGGAAAGGAAAACTGGGTGAAGAGGCGCTTCAGCCCCTCCTCATCCTGGCTGATCTGCGGATAGATCTCGCTGTAGGTTCCCTCAAGATAGGTATTGCCCACGACCGCAGGCCCGCCATGGCCAGGACCTGAGATGTAAATCATGTCGAGGTCATATTTCCTGATGATGCGGTTGAGGTGCACATAGACGAAGTTCTGTCCCGGCGTCGTTCCCCAGTGACCCAGAAGCATGTGCTTGATGTCGCTGATGACGAGAGGACGCTTCAGCAGCGGATTGTCGCGCAGATAGATCTGACCTACCGACAGGTAGTTGGCGGCACGCCAATAGGCGTCCATCTTCTGCAACAGGTCCTCAGTCGACTTCGCTGTCGGCATGCCTCATTCTCCCAATGAATATGGGACCGGCGACTAAGATCAGTTCACCGGTCCCACGCCCCTAGGCGCCAGCCCGATTGGCCCGGGCACTCCGGTCGAGTGGAGCCCCAAGACCCAACGCGGCCAGCGCTGCGCGCGTTGCAGCAAAATCGGTATGCAGAAGCGCATGAATGCCAAGCTCCTGCGCCACCTCCACGAACATGGGGGTGTTTTCGATATAGACGACCTCGCCAGGCGTTACCTGCGCCAGATCAAGAGCGAGCCGGAAAATCCGCTTATCCGGCTTTATCATCTGCACATAGCAGGACGACACGAACAGATCGACGAAGCGGTCAAGACCAAATGTGTGAATACGATGGGCGTTCAGCTCACGCCCCTCATTACTCACCACAACGACTTTAAGGCCATACTGCGCCTTGAGCGTTGCAATCAGCTCAAGCATCTGGGCGAACGGCTGGGACTGGGCGAACATGAATTCCCGCAGCGTCGCGCGCGAGAATGCCTGAGGGCGATAGAACAGAACCCGCTCGAAATACTCGTCGAGCGAACATCTACCAAGCTGATAGGCATTCCAGATCTCAAGATGCCGGTTGCTGAAGTCTGCGTCATCAAGGCCAAATTGCTCGATCGCCCGCTGACGCTGGATGCGGCCCCAGCCGTCACTGAGAAGAACCCCGCCGATATCGACGAACAGGGTTGACGGGCGTGTCCTGTCGCCCGCATCCATTTGCGTCATTCCGGTCACGATGACTACCTTTCGTTCGTGCGTCACGCCCCTCCCAGAGCCCGTCCGATCATGGCCTGCGCCTCCTCCTGGATGCGGCGCAAATGCTCCACCCCCTTAAAGCTCTCGGCATAGATCTTGTAGATGTCTTCAGTTCCTGACGGGCGAGCAGCGAACCAGCCTGTGGCCGCAATCACCTTGATCCCGCCAATGGCAGCATGATTGCCAGGTGCCTCGGTGAGAATCTGCGTGATCGGCTCGCCGGCAAGCTCCTTCGATGCAATGTCACCAGCACCAAGCCCGGCAATCTTCGGTTTCTGCTCTGCACGCGCCGGCGCATCGGTGCGGGCATAGACCGGAGCACCAAATTCACGCTCCAGTCCCGCATAGTGCTCGCCCGGATCGCGCCCTGTCGTGGCTGCCATCTCGGCTGCAAGCAGCGCCGGTACGATGCCATCCTTGTCCGTGGTCCAGACATGTCCGTCACGCCGCAAAAACGTCGCCCCGGCGCTTTCCTCGCCGACAAAGCCGAGCCGTCCCTCCATGAGACCATCGACGAACCACTTGAAGCCGACAGGAACCTCATAGAGGTTGCGTTCGAGCCGACCTGCCACGCGATCGATCATCTGGCTGCTGACGATGGTCTTGCCCACGCCAGCCGTTTTGGACCAGTGCGGTCGATGCCGAAACAGATAATCGATCATGGCGCACAGGTAATGATTGGCCGGCAGGAGGCCATGGCTGCGGGTAACGATGCCATGGCGGTCATGATCGGTGTCACAGGCAAAGGCGATGTCGTACTGCTCCTTGCGGGCAATGAGACTTTGCATGGCGTAGGGTGAGGATGGATCCATGCGGATCTGTCCGTCCCAATCCACGCTCATGAAGGCG
>JAGWRJ010000148.1 GCA_028869725.1 Alphaproteobacteria bacterium
ACCCGGTTTGCCACCTATCGGCAGCATGCCGACCTTTGTCGCAAGCACGATCTGGCTGCGGTTTTTGCGCGCTGCCATCCAGTTACCCAGTACGGTTTCGGATTCCCCACCCTTGTGGCCAGGCGCCCAAGCCGAATAGACGTCTGCAGTATCGATGGCATTGAACCCGGCCGCAACGAACGCGTCGAGCACGGCAAAGCTGGTAGGCTCATCTGCGGTCCAGCCGAACACATTGCCGCCCAACATGATCGGGGCAATGCTTATATCGCTCTTGCCAATCTGACGCTGTTGCATGACAGGCTCCTTTCAGGTGCACTCATGACGAAAACGCAACAGGGCCTGCGCGCCGATACGCGACAGGCCCTGTATCGCAAACGCGTGGCTTATTCGGCAGCTTCCGCCAGCACCGGGGCGGCCTCGAGCACATCCTTGCCGACGTGCTTTTCGAAGGTCTTGAAATTTTCCCGGAACATCGCCACCAGTTTTTTGGCCTGCGCGTCATAGGCCGCCTTGTCGGTCCAGGTCTCGCGCGGATTGAGGATGCGCGATTCCACGCCTGGGACAGACACCGGCACACGGAACTTGAAGTGCGGATCAATTCGCATTTCGGCATGTGCGAGGCTGCCATCGAGCGCCGCGGCAAGCAGTGCGCGGGTCGCCTTGATCGGCATCCGCCGTCCGACGCCGAAGGCTCCCCCGGTCCAGCCGGTATTGACGAGCCAGCAATCGGCTCCGTGCTCGGCGATCAGATCGCGCAGCAGGTTGCCGTACTCGGTGGGATGGCGCGGCATGAACGGGGCGCCAAAGCAGGTGGAGAAGGTCGGCTGCGGCTCGTTGCCCAATCCCTTCTCGGTGCCTGCGACCTTGGCGGTGAACCCGGACAGGAAGTGATACATCGCCTGGCTGGGTGTCAGTTTGGAGATCGGCGGCAGTACGCCAAAAGCGTCTGCGGTCAGCATGATGACATTCTTGGGATGGCCCGCCGTTCCGGTGCTCGAGGCATTCGGAATGAAATCGATCGGATAGGCCGCGCGGGTATTTTCGGTATAGCGCGCATCATCAAGGTCGAGTTCACGGGTAACCGGATCCATCACCACGTTTTCAAGCACAGTTCCGAAGCGCTCGGTGGTGGAATAGATCTCAGGTTCGGCCTCGCGCGACAGGCGGATCACCTTCGCATAACAGCCGCCTTCAAAGTTGAATACGCCGTTCTCGCTCCAACCATGTTCGTCATCGCCCACGAGCGTGCGTGACGCGTCGGCAGACAGTGTCGTCTTGCCGGTACCGCTGAGGCCAAAAAAGATCGCGGTGTCACGCGAATGCCCGACATTGGCCGAACAATGCATCGGCATCACACGCTTGGCCGGCAGCAGATAGTTCAGGATCGTGAACACCGACTTCTTCATTTCGCCGGCATAGGAGGTGCCGCCGATCAGCACCAGCTTGCGGGCAAAGTTCACGGCAATCACGGTGCCGGTTTTGCAGCCATGAACGGCGGGATCAGCGCTAAAGCCCGGCAGATCGACGATGGTGTATTCCGGAGCGAAATCCGCGCGCTCTCCCGTGGTCGGCTGGATGAGCAGGTTCTGGATGAACAGCGAGTGCCAGGCAAATTCGGTTACGACGCGTACGGACAGGCGATGGGAACTATCGGCGCCGCCAAAGAGGTCCTGAACGAAGAGCTCACGGCCCTGGGCATAGGACATCATTGCGTGATAGAGCGCCTCGAAATGCGCCGGCGTCATCGCCTTGTTGTTGTCCCACCAGATGGTGTTTTCAGTGAGGTCATCGCGCACGACGAATTTGTCAGAGGCCGAGCGGCCAGTGTGCTGGCCGGTCAGAACGACGATCGGGCCGTTTTTGGCGACGTGACCTTCGCCGCGGGCGATGGCGGCTTCATAGAGCGCCGACGGCTCCAAGTTCCAATGCACTGCCTTTAAATTGCGAAAGCCCTGCTTATCGAGACCAAAGGCGCTCGGATGCCCGTTGTCGTGAGACATGATCACTCCTGGTTTTGTCCCCCACCTGGCCGGTCAAAATCTGCCCCGGCCCTTCTGCCCCAAAGATAGGCCGGCGGAGGCAATTGGTGCAAATTGGACGTATCCCTAACGCGAAATGCCGAGGTACTGTCCAGAGGGCGGCGCCAAGGCGGAACGCCGCAGGGCCACTTTTCTTTGGTTTCAGCAGGGGATAACAGGCGCCATGGCCCTCAGCGACGATGAAATCGAGCGCTATGCGCGACATATCGTGCTCAAGGAAGTCGGCGGTCCGGGGCAGGCCCGGCTGAAGTCGGCGTCCGTGCTCGTGATCGGCGCGGGCGGGCTGGGCTCGCCCCTTATTCTCTATCTGGCT
This sequence comes from Alphaproteobacteria bacterium, assembly GCA_028869725.1. Classification (GTDB taxonomy): domain Bacteria; phylum Pseudomonadota; class Alphaproteobacteria; order Micropepsales; family Micropepsaceae; genus Rhizomicrobium. Next base: position 2,353 of record JAGWRJ010000148.1, read on the forward strand.
GCGGCTGGAGTGGGGCGGATCGGTGTGGTGGACTTCGACACCGTGGCCCTTTCCAATTTACAGCGTCAGATCGCGCACCGCAGCCAAGATGTAGGGTTGCCCAAGACCCTGTCCGCCGCCCGTGCGGCAGTCGCCATCAATCCCCATGTCGAGATCGTCCGCCATGATCTGCGGCTGACGGCCGAGACCGCGCCGGCCCTTCTGGGCGCCTATGACCTTGTTGCAGACGGCTCGGACAACTTTGAAACCCGGTTCATGATTAATGACGCTGCCTACGCCAGCCGCCGCACCCTGGTGTCGGCAGCCGTGACCGCGTTTGACGGCCAGCTTGCTACCTTCAAGGCCCATGCTGGTGATTTTCCATGTTATCGATGTCTATTTCCGGCGCC
>JAGWRJ010000013.1 GCA_028869725.1 Alphaproteobacteria bacterium
CGAACGAAAATAGCGGCGTGCGCTGACGGCACGCTGACAGCGGCGTTCATTTATCGGTATTTGTGAACTTTGGTTCCAGAATGGTCACAACCGCTCTTCAACTTTGACGCAAGCTTGTCGCAAATCCTTTATAGTTGGCATCTGCGACTGGTTGGGAGCGGTGATTTCCGCCGTTAGCAAAGCTCAGCACCATCCTCGTGCCGCCGCTGGGACGAGACTCTATGAGAATCTGACCATCGTGAAGCTGGACAATCCTTCGCGTCAGCGCCAACCCCACCCCTGCACCTGCTCCTTGCCTGTGGTCAGCTCGCCAGTAGCGAGCAAAGGCCGCCTCTTTTTGTGCCTCGGCGATGCCGGGACCTCTGTCCTCCACGATCACGCAGGGACCGGAGTCGGCCGTCACGGACACAGTGGTATCCGCGGGTGAATATTTTATGGCGTTTTCGACGAGGTTACGGATGGCGATCTCGATCAGCGTGGCATTACCCGCGACAATCAGGGGCTGAGTGTTAGCGTTGAACTCGATCATGTGACGGGTGGAGATAGCCAGAGGCACTGCCTCCTCACACACCTTTCGCGCCGCGGCAACAAGGTCAACCTCATTGAGTTCGCGCGTGAGGACGTCTTCGGCCTGGGCAAAGCGCAGCAGCTCGCCGACAAGTCCACCAAGCTCCTCGAGATCAGCCTTGATGCGGTCGCGGAGGACGCCAGGGGGCAGCTGGGAGACCTCAAGCAGCAATACCGCAAGGGGTGTACGCAACTCGTGGGCAGCATCGGAGGCAAACTGCTTCTGCAGCTGCAGCGAATTTTCAAGTTTGGCCAGTACGGCATTCGTCGCTGCAGCAACTTCGGCAAATTCGCGCGCCATATCCTGGCTCGACACCGGCGTCAGCGGCTGGCCGCGTGCCACTGCGCTCGCAATCTCATTGGCTTCGGCGGATAGCCTGCGCAAGGGTCGCAGCGCATCGCGCGTCGCCAAAAACATCGCCAGCGTCAGTGCCGGCACGATGAGAAGAAGCGGAAAGAAGACGTGGCTGAAAAGCTGGATGGCAATCACACCAAGACCGATCCATGCCGGATCCCCGACCATGTCAGCCTGGATCCAGTACTTATGACCGGAAAGCACCACGCGATGGATCAGGAGTGACACCACATGCCCTCCGGGAAGATGGACGCCCGGAGGAGAAAAGCGCTGAAATCCATCATAGAGGTCACTACCCACCGCGAAGACGTCACGGTCACGGTCACCGTCGCCACGGTGCGTGGTGTCCAGATGCTGAACCGCAGGAAGAAAGCGGGTATAGGCTTCAGCGAGTATGTGGCGCGTGGCTAAAGCCCGCCGATCAAACACACGAAACCCATACACTCCGGGATGATCGCGATAAATGGGGAGCATCGCGGGATTGATGCCGGCATTGAGCGCCGATGCGATGGAATCGACATTATGGCGGAGAGTAGCCTCACGCAGGCGCGCCGTGTTTGTAAGGTAGTAGATGAAAAACGCTGCGGTGAGCAAGAGCGACAGGGAGAGGGACACCGCTACCATGCGGATCGCCAGAATGCGTGATAACGGCATAGCCGCCTTTCCGGCCCCTGTCATGCGCGTTCAGTCAAAATGTAACCGATGCCACGCATCGCTACGAGATCAACGCTCGCGCCCTCAAGATTGAGGCGCCGACGCAAACGTGAGACTGCCGCCTCGACCGCATTGGCGGTAACCTCTGCATCCAGAGTATAGATTGCGCGCTCCAGGCGCTCCTTGCTGAGAACGCGTCCAAACTGGTTAAGCAGCGCGAGCAACACGCTAAGTTCCCGCCGAGGCATGGACACCGTGCGCCCCGAGATGGTTAGAGCAAGAGAGCCGGTATCAAGCCTGATATTTCCTGCCGCAAGAACTTCGTCCTGTATCTGGCGCGTGCGCCGGCGTACCGCCCGAATGCGGGCAATCAGTTCCTCGTCCGAAAATGGCTTGACAATGTAGTCGTCAGCTCCGGCGTTGAGGGCGCTGACCCGGCTGACGACATCGCCGCGCGCGGTAACCACCAGGACAAACGCTCCCGATTGACGCTGGCGTACCGCATTTAAGATATTCCGACCATCACCGTCTGGTAGCGACAGGTCGAGCAGAATGACGTCATAGTCTACAAGTGCGATCGCGGCATGCGCTTCTTCGACACTCGCGGCGATGTCCGCCGCGTAGCCATTCTCGCCAACGAGCCTGGCCATCAGCGCAGCCAGCCTCACGTTGTCCTCGACGATCAACAGACGCATGAAGTCAATTGGCTACTGGGTCAGGAACAAAGTAAAAAGCGGTAAGTTTGTCGCACGGCCAAATCCGACAAATTTGTATAGTCGGCCTCGCCGCCTTCGGCGTGAAGACAAACATATGTTGTAAATGCGAAGAGTGCCGATCCGAGGCAGAGCCGCCCACAGGAAAGGTTTCGCCTACCTCTTGGGTCGCCCTCGAATTTCACCAGTAAGACCATCTTCCTGCCGCCGGCCTCCCACCAGATGCTCAGGCCCGCCGGCGCCTTAGGATCGGCGCCGCGTCTCATTTGATCTGAATCAGAGGCACATCCCGTTTCCGTCCTACTACCTTTGCCAGAGCCGAAAGGCCGCGGTGTGCCCGCGGCACCGAGCAGGAGGCCGTTGCAGACGCGGCGCGTTGGTAGAGGCAAAGCATGAGCTGGCGGATCGGAACGGAACCAGCATGAGCCTTGAGGCAAGACATGTGGTGTGCCCGCACTGCGATGCGGTCAATCGCCTTCCAGCCGGAAGGCCCGCGCAGGCGGCCAAATGCGGCCGCTGCCATCAGGCGC
>JAGWRJ010000149.1 GCA_028869725.1 Alphaproteobacteria bacterium
GCTGTCACAGAAGCTGCGAATATAGATCTGGTAGATGACGGCGCCGCGCCACCACTGCCCGGCGCCGGCCATCTCTAAACCTCGTCCGCCCTGGAGACGATGCGGCCGACAAGGCCATAGGCGACCGCCTCCTCCGCACTCATCCAGAAATTGCGTTCGGTATCGGCCACGACCTTTTCAAAGGTCTGGCCGGTTTCCCGCGCGATTTCATGGTTGAGACGCTCGCGCATCTTGAGGATCTCCTCGGCCTCGATGGAAATGTCGGAGGCCTGTCCACGCACTCCGCCCAGCGGCTGATGTAGCAGGAAGCGCGTGAACGGCAGGCACAGCCGGTTCTCACGCTTGGCGCCAAGGAAAATATGCGCCCCCGCACTTGCTACCCAGCCCGTGCCAATGATCTTGACGATGGGGCCGCAGAAACGGATCACATCGTGAATGGTGTCCCCAGACTCAACATGGCCACCAGGGGAGTTCAGGACCACCCGGATTGGGTCGGAACCTTCCGACGCAAGTGCCAGCAGTTGCGCCGTCACGCGTTCGGCCATCTTCATGTCCACTTCGCCGAAGATCAGCACGGTGCGCGACTTGTAGAGCGCCTGCGCCACAGGCGGCAGCGGCGGCGTCGCGGGGGTCTTCTCGTCGGATTTCTCGTCTTCGTCGTCGAGGCGAAACACGGCAAAACTCCTGGGGTTGGGGCCGAGCCATTCGGCTCCTGGCCGGCTGCACTGGGCGCTCGTGAACTGTCTGGTTCGCACGCTCCTGCGGCCGTCCGGCGCCGATTTCTCGCACCAGAGTAAACCTGCGCGACCGGGATCTGGCATCATACTAGCGACCACGCGGTGTGGGTCTACAGTGCCCGCACGGCGCCGTCCAGCGTATCGCCGATGCCGGAACGCAACACAAGGCCCGCCAGATCATCAAGCGGCGTCGGCTCGCGGTTGATGATAACGAGCTCCGCCCCATGGCGGACCGCCTGGACCGGCACCTCGGCGGCTGGATAGACGACGAGCGAAGAGCCCAGAACCACGAACAGGTCACACGCCCCGGCCGCAGCATGGGCACGGGCCATTTCGGCCTCGGGCATGGCCTGGCCAAACGAAATCGTCGCAGTCTTGAGCAGCCCCCCGCAGGCGGCACAGTCCGGCGCCACCCCGTACCGCTCAAAATGGGCCCGAATGGGCTCCAGCTCCACGCGAAGATTGCAGCCTAAGCATCTGGCATAGCGTGTATTACCGTGCAGTTCGATGACCATGTCGGCAGCCACGCCCGAGTCCTGATGCAGGTTGTCGATGTTCTGGGTAATGACACAGGATGCGGTCCCTCGCGCGATCAGCGCTGCCACTGCCAGATGGCCGCGATTGGGCCTGGCCGCTGCAAACATGGCCTCCATGGCAAAGCGTCGACGCCAGGCCTCGCACCGCATCGCCTCCGAACTGACAAAGTCAGCGAAGTCGATCGGCGCCATCCGGGTCCAGATTCCGTCGGCAGACCGGAAGTCGGGGATCCCCGATTCGGTCGAGATCCCCGCCCCTGTGAAGATCACAGCACGTGTAGCCGCACGCAACTTTGCCGCCAGGGCGGCCTGCATATCGGCCGCTGCGTTCACTGCTTCAGCTTGCCGCAATGGGGCGAGAGCCAGCGACCATCATAATGATACGTGAGATGAACGGACCTGCCGTTCGCCATGCCGCTGAATACCATGGACCCGGTATAGTGCTTGGGGTTCGCGTAGGTGATCTGAAGGTGGCCGGTTCCTTTCGGCTCCTCGATGCACACGAGCTTGCC
>JAGWRJ010000150.1 GCA_028869725.1 Alphaproteobacteria bacterium
CCGGGGTTGTCGATTAGATTGCCACCGAGATCGGCAATGCCGGAGCCAATCGTTACCGTGTATTGGGTGCTCGCCTGCAAGCCCTGCACCGGCGTGATGGTCACCCTTTCGTCCCCATAAGAAGTCGCGATGGAAATCGGAATTGGCGAGCCCGCCGCCAAGACCTGAATGTTTGGAGCAAGCGTCGCGACGTCCAGCGGCTCGTTGAAGAGTAGGTCGATCAAGGAATTTGCTGGGATGCCCGTGGCACGGTTAAGGGGACTGGTTGACACAAGGTGCGGCTTATCTGTATCAGCCGAAGCGCCGGTCGTGAACGTGAAGCTGCTGTTGCTGGCCAGGCCATGTCCAGCAAAATCCTTCACGCCTGTGGTGAGGGTTACGGTGAACGAACGATCCGGCGGAAGCAGTTGGTTCGGCACAAAATACGCCGTCATATTCGTCGAATCCACCTGAATAGTTCCGGTAATCGGCGCGTTCGCGGTGTTATCCACAACGGAAAAGGTCGTCGTGGTCAGCGTCGAGGGATCAATGGCCTTGCTGAATTGCACCGTGTAACGGACGTTGGTTGGCACGTTCGTCGCGTTGTTCGCCGGATCAACGCGCACGATGGTGGGGGCCGTGTTGTCGAGCGATGATCCGGTGGTGAACGAGCTCTGGAACGCCTTTGTCATCAGATTTCCAGCCGAATCGCGCAAGCCCTGGATAGTGATGGTATAGGTTGTGTTTGCCGCCATAGGTTGAGACGGCGCGAACGTAACAGAAAGCCCGTCGCTCGAAGCCGCTACGGTGCCGCCGACCGCGCCATGCGGACCTGTGACGGTTACGGCGCCGGGGACAACGGAATTGCCGCAGCAGGTCCGGTTCATGTAGCCCTGCAAGGTCAGTGCCGCCGTCTGCTGCTGGGCGGAAGTGAGATTGGAGCTTGAACCGAGAGCTGCCATGATTGCCGATTGGGCTGCAAACAGAGACGTCCCGATTTGTAGCGGCTCGGCGAAGCGGGCCACGATGACATCGTTGATGAAAATATTGGTAGCGCCATTCGCCGGGAAGATTTGGGACACGGAGGGCGGAACACGGTTCGGATTTCTGGGACTCAAGCCCTGCTGAAAATCTTGGAGAACCGTTAACCCGCTTCCATCCAAGTCCTGGCCGGCCACACTTGGATCGAGCGGGTTGAAACCGTAAAACACTTGCCAGCCATCCGGCAGGCCCGCGCCCGAAGTGGTGGCGTTGAGTGGGTTGGTCCCGATGGCGATTTCGACCGCGTTTGTCAGTCCGTCGCCATCCGCATCGCCATTGGGATCGAGGATGCTCAGGGTGTTATTGGCCGTGGACAGTTGGCTGGAACTTCCGGCGGTGTTGGTTGCGATCAGCGTGAATGAGCCGACAGCGTTCGGTGCGATGGTCAGGCCGAGTGTTGCAGATGTTCCTGTCGAATCAATCGTCGCTGAAGAGACAGCGATAGCCGGAGGGCTAAGCGCGGGAGCGAATGCAAAAGTTGCGCCGGCAAGGTTTGCTCCTGTCACTTGGAAATTCGAAACGTTGATGGCGCTGGCACTGCTGACGAAGAATTTGGGGCTGATGGAAAGAATCGCCGGGACGGGAATGAACGTAAAGTTGGCGCCTGAATTGACGGTAGTCCCGGCTACCGTAAGCGAGATGAGGCCAGTAGTTGCAGCCGCAGGAACAGTGACGACCAGGGTTGAGGTTGTGGCAGAAAGCAGCGTCGCAGGTACACCATTGAACTTGACCGCATCATTGGCCGCCGTCGGATCGAAGCCCTGGCCCTGGATGGTGACGGTGGTCCCGGCGCCGCCCGATTGCGGAGTGAAGTTGAGGATGGCGAGCGTGTTCGAGGCCGGCGCCGTCCCGCGCTTGATTTGGACGAGGTTGCCAACCTGGTCATAGATGTAATCAATTTCGTTGCCGCTGGAGTCGATGACTTTGGTGAGCTGGCCGAGATCGTCGTAGAAGTAATGAAACGTTGTGGTGGTTTGGGCGCATAGACGCCCGGCTGCCGCCAAGAGGGCGAGGATGATCCCGAGCCATGTGGTGAATATTTGGGGCTTAGAACTCAAAGAAATTCACCCTGTGCGTTTGTTACTTCGTTCCGCATACATGCTTGACTCCGGCATGTATGCGCCACCCGCGATGATGCCGAGCAATGCGATGAGTATTTGGCGCTTAGAACCCAAAGAAACTCACCCTGTGCGTTCGTTACTTCGTTCCGCATACATGCCTGATTCAGACATGTATGCGCCACCCGTGAGCATTTGGCGTCTACTGCCCATAGGTGTTCACGCCCTGCATTCAGTGCCTCGCCTCGCATACATGCCAAGTTGCAGCATGTATGCGCCACCCTCGAAGAATCGGAGCCACAAAAGCCACTCGCGTCATCAACTGACATCCCAGCCTATGTCCCCGCTGGTGCCGCAGCCAACCCCCATCACGGTGCGGCATTGGCGGTATTGCAAGTACACTGGTTCTGAAGGCCTGACAACAGGCTCGACGGCAGGACTGACCATGGGGTTGAAATACCGCCCGCGGCAAGCGCGCTGCGGGCGAACTGTGCACAATTCCTGAAATACAGATCGTATGCCCCGGGGCTACTCTGCCTGTTATGGATGTATCCCAATATTTCCTGGTCCTGCTCCGGCGTCGTGGGGATCGTTTCGCTACTTATAATTGGACGATTGCCCTCGATGGGATCCACTTCGCCGGGAACTGGGATGCCAAACGGCGTCAGGAAGCCCCATCCCCCTTGGCCGGGATCGAATCCAAAGCATTGGCCGCCGTTGATACAAATACCGACGTGGCCGAACGGGTTGCCGTCCTGCCCTGAATAGTAATTGACCGTTACATCTAGCCCGCGAGGATCGGTCCAATTAGGCACATTATTGTCGGCATAGGAATACGAGTTGACACCGCCGGAGAACCCGGATGGGTCCTCGCTAATGAATCGGCCTGCGTCCGCAGCATAGAAGCGAGCTCGGTAGTAGTAAAGGCCATCTTCCACTGGCGCTCTGCCCGTGAACTGGAACGGATAGGCACCGGTGGTGGTCGTTTGGCCAAAGGGCTCGTAGAAAAACGACGCTAGTTGCCTGCCAGTCTGGTCCACCGTCGTTGTCGTGCTGTTAACAGCGTCGCTCAGCCCATATTCGACCTGGCCACTAGAATGAACCACAGCGAGATGCTGATCGAGTATCCGGCCGCTCAAAACCGACAGACTATCGCCGTTGCTCCGCGCGATGTAGGCGACGTTGGTGAGATCGTCCAGGAGGAAATTCTGGGTGAGGCTTCCGCTTGGGTCGCTACTCCTTTCGGAGATGAGTTTGCCCTTGAAATCGTAAACGAATGAAGCGGTCTGGCCGGGGCCGCTAATCGATACAAGCCGGTCACGAGAATCCCAGGTATAGGTCGTTGTTCCGCTCGAATTTGTGACGGACGACAGATTCCCGTTGGCGTCGTAGACATAGGAACTTGGCCCGGAAGATGTCGAGCCGGTCACAAGCTGATTGTCCACGTTTACTGAGTAGCCGGCCGCTTGGGTAATCAGCGGCTGGGCAACAGGTGTTGAGTAATTGGTTCGATTGCCCGTCGGATCATAGGAATAGACGAGCGGAATATTAATTCCTTGTCCGCCGGAATGGGTGATCGAGAGCAGATGGCTTGCGGCGTCGTAGACATAATGAGAGTTCACACCATTGGCACGGGTGATGGTTGTGAGGCGGTTGTCCTGATCGTAAACGAAGCCGACGGACGCTTGCGGCATCGACGCGCCTGCGAGGTTGCTGGCTTTGTCATATGTGTACGTGAGCGCTGACTGCCCTGAGACCTGGTGAGAGTTCATTCTGCCTGCGGCGTCGTAGGAATATTGGATGGATCCGACGGGATTTGAAGCGCTCAGCAGATGACCCGCGGCGTCGTAGGTGAAATCGAACGAACCGCTGGCAGAATCCGTGGCGTTGGTCAGGCGGCCGTTCGCGTCGTATGCGCGACTGACAGTGCTCCCATCTTGATAAGATTCGCCGATGAGCCGGTTCACCGCGTCGTAAGTGAACATGCTCTTCTGGCCACGGCGATCAACGAACTGAATGAGGTTGCCGTTCTTGTCATACGTCCGGCTGTCGCTGTGGCCGAGCGGATCAGTCCTGGTCAATAGCCGGCTCATCCCGTCGTATGCAAAACTGGTCTTGTTTCCCTTGGCATCCGCGACTGAGAGCACATTTCCGACCTTGTCGTAAGTGAATTGAGCGGAGTTGCCTTGGGCGTTCGTCTGCTTCACGACCCGACCAAGCGCGTCGTATGCTGATTCAGATTTGCGGCTGAGCGCATCGATCGTTTGGATGGGTCGTGACAGCGCATCATAAACCGTCGAAGTAGTGTTCCCAAGCGGGTCTGTCGTCGAAACCAGGTTCCCAAAGGCGTCGTAGGAAAATTTAGTTGCGTTGCTAAGCGGATCTGTGATCTGCGTGACTTGACCAAAAGAGTTGTACGTGAAGTTCGTCGTATTTCCGCCAGGGTCTTTGCTAGTAAGCAGGTTCCCGGCGGAATCGTACGTAAATGCAGTGACGTTTCCCAGCGGGTCCGTAATCGACGCGACTTTATTGAATCTCGTGTCGTAGGTAAAGCTCGTCACCCTTCCGAGCGCATCGGTTTTCGTTAGCACGTTACCTGCACTGTCGAACGTGTAGCTTACGTTCCCCTGCGCCGGACTTCCGCAGGTGGCGCAGGTAGCCGTTCCTTGGTAGGCAGAGACGAGATTGTTGTGGCCGGGGTCTCGAACTAGTGCCGTTTGTTGGCCGGTTGCATCGATTACATTGAGCAGAAAGCCTTGGGGGTCGAAACGATATGTGGTCCGGTGGCCCATCGGATCGGTGACGACGGTCTGAAGAACTGGGCTGGTCGGGACCATCGGATTTGAAAGGCTGTATGCGAACTGATAGACGCCTCCGTCCGCTTCGACCTGCTGCATTACGCGCCCGTTCGAATCGTATGTATTTTGCTCCGTGACGACGCCCCTGGGGTCCGTGATGCTGATTAAATTGTTCTGGCTGTCATAGGAGTAGTTCGTCACTCCACCTGCCGCATCGGTGAAGGTGGCCAGCGTACCCTGCGAGTTGTAAATGTACGACACCGCTCGGCCGGTCGAGTCCGTAATGGATGTAATTCGGTTGAAGCTGTCATACACGAGATTGAAACTTCTGCCCACAGGGTCCGTAATTTGGGTAATTTGCCCGGCCACCGAGGGATTTAGCGTGAAGCTGATGGTGTTGCCGTTCGGATCGGTGATTGAGGTCAAGAAAGCTTCACGGACACCAAAGGAAGTTGTTTGGAACTGGTATGTGGTGCCTTCTCTCCATTTCAGGATGTACGTGCCGGAAGTCCCATTCGGAGTCAATACGGCGCCCCGGAGCGCAGGAACAGTCGTATTAATAAACGTTCCATCTGTCTGCTGGTTGAATGCGAATTGATTTCCGTCCGGCGTTGCGAGCGTGATAACACCCTGCCCTTGAAGATAAGCGAAGGTTCCAAGTTGATAGCCGTAATTGAAATTAGTGCCGATCCCGAAGGCTCCTGCGTTACCGTCCATCGTTCGATAGGTGCGAACGATGGAGATGCTTCCGCGAGCGCCACTTATGACGATGTCAGTGGAAGAGTAGCTCACGATGCCCGATGAAAAGTCGACCGGATAGGGGTTTTGCGGCGCTGGGGGATCCGGACTCGGGCAGACGGGGCATGGCGGTGCCGGCGGTGGTTGCGGGCCGCCTCCGCCGTCTGGACTCGGATTCGAGCCGGGTGGTGGCGGTGGTTGCGGGCCGTGCCAGTCGAAATGAACCAAGCCATAGCGATGGCCG
>JAGWRJ010000151.1 GCA_028869725.1 Alphaproteobacteria bacterium
TGCCAGGACGCCACCGACCTATCGGCACGCTCCACCGCTGCTGGGCGAGCATACCGATGACGTTCTGCGTGGTGAACTGGGGCTCGAGGAACGCCAGATGGCTGCCTTGCGCGCGGATGGCATCATCTAGAGACCTGAAGACTCAGCCCCGGCCAGAGCCGTCCTGATACACCCCATGGGAGCGGCAAATTAGCCCCCTGCCAGCAGCAGGAGACCCTTTGCCGCCCGCGTTTCGGGCCTTTTGCACGGTACAGACGGGCGTCGCCCCTTTTCCGCCATCTTGCAATGCCGTAAAGCACGAGCCGGATGCGCCAGTTGTGAGGCGCACCGCCACAGCTGAGGAAAAAGTCATGTCCTATAAGGTCGCCATCGTCGGCGCCACCGGCAATGTTGGGCGCGAGATGCTGAACGTGCTTGCCGAACGCGCCTTTCCCGCCTCTGAAGTGGTCGCGCTGGCATCGACGCGGTCAGTTGGCATCGATGTCTCGTTTGGCGACCGCACGCTGAAGGTCAAGGCGCTGGACTATTATGACTTCAAGGGCACGGACATCGTGCTGATGAGCGCCGGCGGGGCGATTTCCAAAGAGTGGTCGCCCAAAATCGCCGAAGCGGGAGCAATCGTCATCGACAATTCCTCGCAGTGGCGCATGGACCGGCAGGTTCCGCTCATCGTACCCGAGGTCAATGTCGAGGCGCTCAACCAGGGCTTTCCCAAAGGTATCATCGCCAATCCCAACTGCTCGACAGCCCAGCTCGTCGTTGCACTCAAGCCGTTGCACGATGAAGCCAAGATCAAGCGCCTGGTGGTGGCGACCTACCAGTCCGTTTCAGGCACGGGCAAGGCCGCAATGGATGAACTGTTCACGCAGACCCGAGCGGTTTTTGTCGCCGATCCGATGGAGCCCAAGATCTATCCTAAGCGCATTGCCTTCAACGTGATTCCGCAAGGCGGCAGTTTCTTGGATTCCGGCTACACGACCGAAGAGTGGAAGATGATGGTTGAGGTTCAGAAGATTCTCGACCCGGACATCCAGACCACCTGCACGGTCGTGCGCGTCCCGGTGTTCATTGGCCATAGTGAAGCGGTGCATATCGAATTCGAGCGGCCCATCACGGCAGCAAAAGCCCGCAGCCTTCTGCGCGAAGCTCCAGGTCTGCTCCTTGTCGACAAGCAGGAAGATGGCGGCTACGCGACACCCATCGAGTGCGCGGGCGAGGATGCAGTCTATGTCAGCCGTGTCCGTAAGGATCCAACGGTCGAGAATGGCCTCGCATTGTGGGTAGTGGCCGACAATCTGCGCAAAGGCGCGGCCACCAACGCTGTACAGATCGCCGAATGCCTGATTAATCGCAAGCTCATACGCCGGGCCGCATGACTCAGCCCGGCGTCTTAAGCCGGCCTACAGCGTCTCGACTTCAGACAGCGTGAACGTCGAGCCCTTTGGATTTTCTCCAATCACGAGGGTCTTCTCGTCCGTAAAGTGATAGGGAGGGACGGGAAGATTGAGCGGCGCGGGCTGGGCGATGTGCACGCGACCGGCAAGGTCGTAGCGTGAGCCATGGCATGGGCAGAGGTAGCCGCCTTGCCAGGACGCATCGACCTGCCCCTTATTGGGCTTGTAGCCGGGAATGCAGCCCAGGTGCGTGCAGATCGCAACCAGCACCAAGTATTCCGGCTTTAGCGACCGCGACCAGTTCTCCGCATACGCCGGCTGCTGCTTGGCGGTGGAGTGCGGGTCGCTGAGCTTCGCTATAAGGGCCGGCTCCTTGAGGGTCGCCAGCATCGGCGCGGTGCGATTGACCACAAAAATCGGCTTGGAGCGCCACATGACAAGTATCTGCTGGCCTGGATCGATCTTGGACACGTCCACGGTCAAGGGCCCTCCCGCAGCGAGCACGTCGCTGCTGGGCTCCATCTGCTGAATGAACGGCCATAGGGCAATCGCCCCGCCTACTGCAGCGAAGGCACCAGTGGCGACATAAAGAAAGTCACGCCGTTTGATCTCGTCCGCTGTTACCGAATGATCACTCACCGCCACGATCCCTGATATGGATTCCCCACCCCCCATCTAGGCTGGGCCGCACCAATCTCTCAAGTTAACAATTCGGACACGTCGCCGCGGGGGGCTAGAGCCCGGAGACTACCAGATCGGCTGGTGTTGGGCCATTTAGCAGGGAGCGGGCGGTGACCAGCGGCATCTCGTCAAGCCCATCCTTGAGGCTCTGGCATAGAAGCGCATAGACGGGACCGACTGCGCCCGCCAGTGCGTCTTTGAGGTCGGCGCCCTCCAGGCGCTGCGCGAGGAACAGGGCCGCCAGCAGATCGCCAGCGCCATGGGGCACGCCGTCTAGGCAGGGTGTCGTCGCATAAACTGCCTGCCCCGGCGTCACCGCCAGCGTACCGATCCTCGCTCCATCCGGCACCGAGGTAGCCAGCACAAGGGGGCGCGCGAGCCTACGGGCGGCCGCGATCGCCTCATCTGGGGCGCGAACCGGCATGGAGGCAAGGCTCGACAACTCAAAGGCATTGGGCGTGACAATGTCCGCCAACGGCAGCAGCAGCCTGGCCATCGCCTCGGCCACTCCGTGTTTGGCGTAGGCTCTGCCCTCGTCACCAAATACCGGATCCAGGCAATAAACAGCATGTCGATTGGCCGCGCGCGCCGCCCGTACCGCAGCCGCGACCACATCTGCCTGATCGGCCGAACCGAGGTAGCCCGATAACACTGCATCACAGCGCGCCAGCCACCCGGCCCGGACAACGCCGTCGAGGAGCCGAGCCATGAGATCCGCACGGACCGCCTCGCCCGTCACGATCTGCCGTCCTGCATGACCTGACAGGATCACGGAGGGAATCGCCCAGACTTCGTGACCGAGACACTGTAATGCCGGTCGGGCGGCACCTTGGCCAACGTGGCCGTACACGACCTCCGACTGAATCGAGAGAATGTTCATGGCCTGATGCTAGCGGCAAACTTGGCGAGACGGGAGCCATGCGCTAGGTCTCGCAGGTGCCGCCCGGGAGTTTGTCATGCGCCAGCCCATCATTCCGCGTCGCTCTGTCCTCTATATGCCTGGTTCCAACCTGCGCGCGATGCAGAAGGCCCAATCGCTGCCCTGCGACGCGGTGATCCTGGATCTTGAGGACGCAGTGGCACCTGACCAGAAGGAGTTGGCCCGGGTCCAGGTCGCAGACATGGTCCGGCAGAAGGGCTTTGGGCAGCGCGAAGTTATTGTTCGAATCAACGCGCTTTCGACCGTCTGGGGCGCCGCCGACCTCGCAGCGGCCAAAGCCGCCGAACCCGACGCCATCCTGGTTCCAAAGATAAGCGCACCCGCGGAGCTTGCCGAACTCGAGAGCCGTCTTGGGGACAGCAGCGCCCGGTTGTGGGCGATGATCGAAACCCCACAGGCCATCCTTCGGCTCGAAGCACTTGCGGCGGCAGGCGGGCGCCTTAGCTGTTTCGTGATGGGTACCAATGATCTCGTCAAGGAATTGCGTGGGCGGCACACCCAGGATCGCGCCGGCATCGCTGCAGCGCTCAGCCTCGCGGTCGCCGCCGCGCGCGCCTACCACCTGGCGATCATTGACGGGGTCTATAACGATATTCAGAATCTTGCGGGATTCGAAGCAGCCTGCCGCCAGGGCCTGGCTTTCGGCTTCGATGGCAAGACGCTGATCCATCCCAACCAGATCGACCCGTGCAATCAGATCTTCGCGCCGGATGCCGGTGATGTCGATGCGGCGCGCAAGATCATCGCTGCCTTCGATGCACCGGAAAACCACGGCAAGGGGGCTATCGCCCTGGATGGCCGCATGGTCGAACGTCTGCATGCCGATATTGCGCGCCAGACTGTGGCGCTCGCTGACGCCATAGCTGCACGCAAGGGGAACTAACATGCAAACGGATCGCGGCCGCTTCTTCGAGGATTTCTCGGTCGGCGAAAGCATTGTTCATCCAACGCCACGGACGCTGCATCAGGGCGACGCCACGCTCTATATGGCGCTTTACGGGTCCCGCTTTGCCCTCCAGGCAGACAGTTTTGCCCGGGCCTTGGGCTACCCACAGGCCCCGCTCGACGACCTGCTCGTATTTCATACGGTTTTCGGCAAGTCGGTTCCCGACATCTCCCGCAATGCCGTCGCCAATCTGGGCTATGCCGAAGGCCGTTTTCTGAAGCCTGTGTTCCCTGGAACCACGCTGCGTGCACACTCCGAAGTTCTGGGACTGCGCGAGAACTCCAATGGCAAGACTGGCATCGTCTGGATAAGGACAACCGGAACCGACGATCATGGGGATGAGGTGCTGAGCTATGTACGCTGGGTCATGGTTAACAAACGCGACCCGGATAAGCCATGCGTGCATGAACCCGTGGTTCCACAGTTACAGAGCGTCGTGCCGGCCGATGCGCTCAAAGCACCGGCAGCCACAGATTTTTCGCGATTCGATACACGCGATTCGGGCTCGGAGCTGTGCTGGGAAGACTACCAGCCAGGTGACAAAATCGATCATGTGGATGGCATGACCATTGAGGAAGCCGAACACATGATTGCAACCCGGCTCTATCAGAACACAGCGCGGGTCCACTTCGATCAGTACGCACAGGGCCAGGGCTATCACGGACGTCGCCTAGCCTATGGCGGGCATACTATCAGTATCGGGCGGGCCATGTCCTTCAACGGTCTCGCCAACGCCTTCTGCCTCCTGGCCCTCAACAGTGGGCAGCACGTTGCCGGTGTGTTTGCGGGCGATACCGTCTATTGCTGGAGCCAGATCATAGAGAAGGCCCCGATCATCGGCCGGAACGATTGCGCAGCCATCCGTCTGCGCCTGATTGCCACAAAAAATGTGCCATGCCGCACATATCCATATCAGCGCGCAGACGGAACATATGCTCCCGAAGTCGTACTGGACTTCGACTACTGGGCGCTGATGCCGCGGCGAGCAGGATGACGAATCTCATTGAAACTTATCGCGCCCGCGTGCGGAGCGGCGAGCTGGCGCGCGATCCGCTACAGGAAAAGGCTGCCGAGCGGCTCACTCGACTGGCGCGCGAGCTGACCCAATATCGGCCTGGACGACGCAGCTTCTTTACCCGGGCTGAGCCACCGCCACGTGGGCTCTACATCTGGGGGGATGTCGGGCGCGGCAAGTCCATGCTCATGGATCTGTTCTACCGCGCCATCCCGCTCCGCCGAAAAAGGCGCATTCACTTCAATGCCTTCATGGGCGAAGCACACAGCCTGATCCACGCGGAGCGGCAGAAGGAAGGTAGCAAAGATCCAATACCTCCCGTGGCCCAGATCATCGCGTCAGATGCCACAGTACTGTGCTTCGACGAATTTCAGGTCACGGACGTTGCCGATGCCATGATCCTGGGACGTCTGTTTGAGCACATGTTTGCCCTTGGTGTCGTTGTCGTCGCCACCTCGAACACGCCCCCGGACCGGCTTTATGAGGGTGGTCTCAATCGCCAGCTCTTCCTGCCCTTCATTGCGCTGATAGAACAGACGCTTGAGATCGTCGAACTGAACGGAAAGGAAGATTATCGCCGACGTCAGGCAGGTGATGATGATCTCTATATCTATCCGCTTGGGCCTCAGGCCTCGCGCAAGATGGACATGGCCTGGCAGCGCCTGGCCAGTGGAGCTCCCGCTCGGCCCGCCGAGCTATCGGTGCTGGGCCGCACCATACGCGTGCCGGCTGCAGCCGGCAGCATCGCCAGATTTCACTTTGATGATCTGTGTGATGCGCCTCTTGCTGCCAACGACTATCTGGCGGTTGCTCGCAAGTTTCACACCATATTGCTGGACGATATCCCCGTCATGGGACCGGCCATGCGTAACCAGGCCCGCCGCTTTGTACTTCTGATTGACACGCTTTATGATGAAAGAGTTCGTCTAGTCTGCTCGGCAGCTGCACCTGCAGACAGCCTTTACCCTGAAGGTGACGGCGCGGACGCCTTCCGCCGGACAGCTTCCAGGCTGATTGAAATGCAGAGCGACGAATATAGTCCACGCGTCGCCGCAGAGGCCGTTCGCTAGAAGGATGCGCCGATGATCACCGATCTGGTTAGCACCTTCTGCATAATTGTTGCCGCCATCGTACTTTATCGCTTCCGCGCACCGATCATCGACAGACTGAGGCGCTTTGATCGTGAGAATCAGATTCGGATCGCGCAACAGGAACGCGAATGCGATGATCCGGTGGCCCACTTCCGCCATGCTCTGGCAGTTGCTGAAGATCAGGTTGAGCCCGTTGCGGAAATCCGTGTTCACGACGAGCGTCTCGGTATAGGGGTCAAGCGTTTTCAGTTTCTCGGCGAACAGTATGCGCTGCGGTCCGAGGCTGAGCGCGCACGCGCCGACAAAATCCGCGCCATTACCCAAGAATATTATCGCGAACTGCCTCGTGCACTGCAGGCGCGTGAGGACGAAAAACTGGGAAGATAGCCTCATCCCTACAGCGGGAGGTCAAGCCGCGTCGCCTCGAAGCAGCCGCGGAAGTTTACCCACTGTGCCTCCCGCGTTGCGCATCAAGAACCGCCGCAGCGGTCCGATCTGATCCACAAGCCCCATTCCCAGATCGCGTACCGCGCGCAAAGGCGCAATGTCATTGGAAAAAATGCGATTGAAAGCATCCATCGTCATCCCCATCAGGGTGGCGTCGAAACGACGCCAGCGCTCATAGCGCTTCAGGATATCCAGACTCCCAATGTCCAGCCCAAGGCGCGCGCCATCGAGCACGCATTCCGCGAGGGCGGCAACGTCCTTAAGGCCAAGATTGAAGCCTTGTCCGGCAATGGGGTGGATGCCATGGGCGGCATCGCCAACCAGCGCAAAGCGCGGTTTTACGTAATCGCGGGCGAGATGAAATTTGAGCGGATAGGACCAGCGTGGCCCAATGACGGTAGTCGCGCCCAGATGGGCACCAAAGCGACGCGCAACCTCTGCATCGAACTCATCGGCAGGCAGGTTCATGTAATGCGGCGCCAGATCCGCGCGTTCCGTCCACACAAGCGAACTGCGGTTTCCGGTCATGGGTAAAATGGCAAACGGGCCGGAGGGCAAAAAATGTTCGTAGGCGGTACCGTGGTGCGCACGCTCGTGGGCAACGGTCGCGACTATACCCCACTGTGGATAAGACCAGCCGATGATCGCGATCCCGATCTCCTCGCGCAGCCGTGATTCGCGTCCATCGGCGGCGACCAGAAGGCGGGCTTGCACGGTGCCACCGTCAGACAGACTGGCGTCGATATGCTCGGCGGCCGGATTCGCCCGCTCTACGGCCAAAGGAGACAGCAACTCGAGCCCTGGCACCTTGTCCGCAACCGCAAACAGAGCTGCGCGAATGTGACGATTTTCGACGATATACCCCATCGGCTCGCCGATCTCACCTGCATCAAAATGCAAGGACAGGGGTGAGGGTGGACGCCCCGCAGCGGCGTCGGTAACCAGAATGTCGAGGATCGGCTGTGCATCGTCTTGCAGGTGGGGCCAGATCGCCAGCGTCCGCAGCATGCGCACCGACGCATAAGAAAGGGCTGTCACCCGGCCATCGAAACCAGCGTCAAGGCTGCGTGCCCGCGCGACAGGCTCGACGACGCCA
>JAGWRJ010000152.1 GCA_028869725.1 Alphaproteobacteria bacterium
GCAATGAAGGCGCGCACCTCCCGGCGCAGCGCCTGGGCGTCGCCCGGAGGCGCAAAAGGAAATATCGAAAAACTTTGCATCGCAGCATCATCGAAGCACGGTCCGACGCAACCAGCAAGCAGAACGCGGCACAGCCTCATCAAGGCAATCCCTCAGGCACCATGCCTCTGACAGATATGTTGGCGGGCGTCATGCAGACCGGGAGGGGCCGACGCTGGCAGCCCGCTGTGCCCTCCCCGTAGGCGCTCCGACCTTTCGACAAAGCCCCGGCGCACCAAAAGGTTAACGAAAATGGGTGCACCTCTTAACGTTTGAAATCATTCAGGATCGTGGCACAGTGCCGGCCCGCGTTGGGTGACGGGGCCACACGTGACAATCCTGCAGAACCGCTGGATGGCTGATCCGGTGGTGACGAGCTATCACACCGAGAAAGACTTTACCGTCCGCATGCGGCTATTGCGCTGGCTCGGCCGACAAAGATGGATTGTCAAAGGACACAATCGTCTTCTGACCTCGATCCTGAGGCCGGAGGATGCACCGGACTTTCCCTTCGAGGTCGACTTTTTCGGCCATCGCTATCGCGGCAACCTCGCCGACTACATCGACTGGATGGTCTTTGCCTATGGCGCTTATGCCACCCCTGAACTTACGCTGCTACGCGATCTCGTCCGGCTGCTTCGGCGTCAGCGACCCGGTGCCCTCAGTTTCGTCGACGTGGGTGCCAACTCCGGACACCACACGCTTTTCATGTCGGCGCTGGTGGATGAGGTCATAGCCTTTGAACCCTTCCCGGCTTTTCTGGAAAGCATCGTCGAGAAGATCACGATCAACGGCCTGCAGAACGTCTCGATCATGCCGGTCGCGCTCGGCAACAAGGACGAGATCCGCAATTATTATATCAACTTTCGTCATACCAATGCCGGCATGGGCACGTTCCTGCCGGACGTCGAGAGAGATGGGCCGCCGTCAGCACAGCTGACCATCAAGCGTGGCGATGAGTTCTTCGATGAGAACCGGCTGCCGCGGATTGACATCCTGAAGGTCGATGTCGAGGGGTTCGAGCCCCTGGTCTTCGAAGGCCTCAAGCAGCGCCTGGCACGGGATCGCCCGGTGATCCTGACCGAACTTGGTCCCGAAGCCCATGAGCTCTTCGGGAGTGAACAGGCATTTCGTTCGGCGTTTTATCCGGGAGCCAGATTTGCCAGTATCAGCGGACGCAATGGCTGCCGCCACAGGCTGAAGCCGTTTCACTATGAAACCAGCAACGAAGTGCTGATCATACCACCAGAACTGGTCGAGTAGACCCTGATATCATGGCTCTGTCGCTGTCCCCTGCCATCAGTCGCCATCGCGGCATAGGACGCAGACGCGAGCCTAGATAGCGCCTCCTTCCATTCCCCGATATGCAATGCACCAACAAAGCCCGGGACCAACCATCAGGGCGCGGATCTGGCACCAAAGATTGGCCCAGGCACAGTATGGCGAGGGAAGATCCCGGCTCGGCTCTCCTGCGTGTGCAGCTGAGCCGCATTCATCTTCAGCGCAGGCTGGCCTCGATATTACCGCCATCGACGGTAAGCACCGCAGCTGTCGTCTTGGCGGCACGCGCCAGATAAACGAAGGCGCCGGCGACATCCTCGGCCGTCACTTCCCGTCCCAAAAGGTTGCCGCTCATATAGTCCTTTTCACTGACGCCGCGGGCTTTGGCGCGCTGGGCCACCATGTCGTCGGTCAGAAGACCTGAGCGGATGCGATCGGCATTGACCGCATTCGAGCGGATCCCGTCACGGCCATGATCGAGGGCATATTGCTTCATCAGAAAGAGCGTCGAAGCCTTGGGCAGACCATAAGGCCCAAAGTCCTTGCCGGGATTGACCGCCTGCTTGGAGGTGTTGAAGAGCAGGCAGCCCCCGGTACCTTGCGCCTGCATGATCCTGACGGCGTGTTGCGCCACGCGCTGATGGGCAAAGAAATTGAGCTCAAAGCTCCGGCGCAGAAGCCCGTCATCGACCTCGCCGATCCGCCCCTGAAACGCAGCTCCTGCATTGGACACAACGACATCGACGCCACCAAAGCGTTCGCCAATCGCCCTGAAGGCTCTGGCCACGCTCTCTTCGCTTGTGACGTCACAGCCAACAGCCAGTGCGGTCTTGCCGCAACCTGCTGCAACCTTCTTCGCTGCCTCAAGGTCAAGGTCCAGCACCGCAACCTCGGCGCCATCACGGGCAAATGCTTTGGCGGTTGCCGCACCAATACCTGAGCCCGCCCCAGTGACCACGACGACCTGGCGGGCAAAGGGCTTTTCCGCGGCCTTGCCGAGCTTGGCCTGTTCGAGAGACCAGTATTCGACCTCGAACATGTCGTATTCGCTGATCGGCTGATAGCGTCCGATCGCTTCAGCGTCAGTGATCACCTCGATGGTGTTCTCGGCAATGTCGGCCGCGATCGCCGCATCCTTGGCGGAAGCGCCAAGTCCAAATAGTCCGATGCCAGGGACCAGAACCACACGCGGCAATGGATCAAGTTCGGTCTTCTTCTCCGGGCTGAGGGCATTGTTGCGGGCAAAATAGGCGTGGTAGTCGGCAACGAATTTGCCCACCGCGGCGTGCACCGTCTGCTGCCAGCTGGCGAGACTGCCGCCAGCAGGAGCGGGAAGAACAAGCGGCCAGTTCTTGGTGCGGATGGTATGATCAGGCGTCACCACACCCTGACCGCTGTAGCGGGCAAGGTCCTTGCCGTTCACATAGTCGAGGATCTGGGGGGATCTGCGGAATTCGAGGATCTGTCGCTTGACGGTGCCGGCAAGCTCGTCGCGGGCAATCGCCACTGCTCCGCGAATGATGGGAGCGATCTCGGCAACCGAGGCAAGGTTTTGCGGGAGTTCTGCTGACGGGCGCGCCTTGCGCTTCAGCTTGAGCCGGTCCTCGGCCATGCTCACAAATTCGATCATGCGCGCATAGGCTTCGTGCGCGCTTTCACCGACCGTGAATATGCCATGTTGCAACAGCACGAGACCTTCGACCTCGGGGTTCTTGTCGAATACGCCTGCTACGGCCTTGGCCAACGCAAATCCCGGTATGGTGTAGGGGACATAGGCAACACGCGTGCCATAGAGGTCACGCACAATGGCTTCGCCGTCGGGCTGATCGGTGAGCGCCAGGACCGCTGTCGAATGCGTGTGGTCAATGAACTTGTGCGGCAGGAAGGCGTGAAGCAGCGTTTCGACACTGGGATTGGGGGCGGCGGGATCCAGCAGATTGAGCCTTTGGAAGGCAACCATATCGGCATCAGAGAGCCGGTCGAGCGCCTTAAGGCGCCGTAGCGGAGCAAGGCGCACAGCCGGCAGACCGGCAGGCTCGATATTGCCCATGTCCCAGCCTGACCCCTTGACGCAGAGTACCTCCACGGCGTCGCCCAGCATGTCATGGAGGGTGGTCTTGACCGAGGTATTGCCGCCACCATGCAGCACGAGTTTGGGATCGCTGCCCAGAAGACGCGTGGTGTAGACACGCAAGGCCAGATCCTCGCCTACGCCCGCTTTGGCATATTGGGC
>JAGWRJ010000153.1 GCA_028869725.1 Alphaproteobacteria bacterium
CGGGGATGGTCGTGCTGGCGGTTGCCGATGTCGTGCTGGCCGTGGGTTCCGGCCTGGCCGCGCTGTTTGCCGGGGCGGCGCTGTGGGGCCTGCACATGGCGCTGTCGCAAGGGTTGCTTTCGGCGCTGGTGGCGGATGTCGCGCCGGCGGCGGCGCGTGGAACGGCGTTCGGTGTCTTCAATCGTAACCATTCGGCATGGGCCGCAGGCCGTCTATCTCTGACTGTTCCGGCGCTCCAGGATCGCGGGGTCTTGCTTGTGCATTTCGATGAGGTCCGTGAGGGTCTCGATTCCGAAGTTTGTGAATGCCATCACCCCATCGTCGGTGTCCCCGTAGACCCAGATGACACCGTCTTCGGTGTCCATCTCGTCGGCGACATCACGCAGCCAGTCCACGCTCTCGCCAAGTTCCCTCGCAACACGGTCGATCGTCTTGACGGAATAAACCTTGTTGACGTGCATCATGCAGCCTGGGCCGGTTGAAGTGATGATCGGGACTGCCAGTTCCATGGCAACAGTTCATCCAGTCGGTGGCTGGGATGCGACGCGATGCGTGAGAGCACGTCCGCGAGCCACGCCTGTGGATCAACGTCGTTCATTTTGCACGTGACGATGAGACTATACATCATCGCGGCACGCAGCCCGCCGCGGTCGGACCCGCAAAAGAGCCAGGCTTTTCTGCCAAGAGCCACGCCGCGCAGCCCGCGTTCGGCGGCATTGTTCGAGAGGCAGACACGGCCATCTTCGAGGAATAGTCTGAAGGCGGCGGGTCGTTTGAGAATGTAATTGATCGCCTTGGCGAGATCATGGCCGCGGGATAGTCGATCCAGTTGCGCGCGCAGGTAAAGCTCGAGTTCCTCGACAAGAGGTCGGCTCTTGTCCCGGCGAACTGCCAGGCGTTCGTTCGCGCTTTTCCCGTTGATCGATCGCTCGATCTCGAACAACGCGTCGATGCGGCGCACAACCTCAATCGCGATCGGTGACAGCGGGATCTCCTTCTTGCCAGCCGCCTTGCGCCGGGCATTCTCCTCGATATCGGCCATGGCGAAGAACGGGCGCCGGGCATGCACCCAACAGGCCGCTTCCACGATAGGACCCGCTGGTCGCCCTGCCTCATAAAGCTTCCCGTAACCGTCATAGGCGTCCGCCTGAAGGATGCCGGTGTACCGGGCCAGATGCGCCTGGGGATGCTCCCCTTTTCGATCGTGCGAATAATGGAATATCGCCGCTGGCGGTCCCGTTCCGCCAAACGGTCTGTCATCACGAAGATAGATCCAGCAACGGGCGATATCGGCTTTTCCGGCGGCCAGGACAGGAACCGTCGTATCGTCCGTGTGCAGACGCTCGGCCGCCATCACATGAGCCTCGATCAGGCGCCAGACAGGATCGAGCACGTGGCAGACGGATCCCACCGCGTCGGCCATCGTAGACAGCGCGATTGGCACGCCTTCCAGCGCGTAACGGTCTGCCTGACGGTTCAGTGGCTGATGCTGTCCGAACTTCTCGAACATGATCATCGCGAGAAGGCTGGGGCCCGCCCATCCCCTGGGCACGACATGGAACGGCGCCGGCGGCTGGGATATCTTCTCGCAGTCGCGGCATGTGAATTTCTCACGCACCGTCTCGATGACCTTCCACTGGCGTGGCCGGGATTCCAGCGTCCGCGTCACGTCCTCGCCGAGTTTGCGCAAACGATTTCCACCACAGCATTCGCATGTGGTCGGGGGATCGATGACCACGCGTTCGCGAGGCAGATGCTCGGGGAACGTGTTGCGCTCAGGGCGCTGGCGCGTGAACCCTGTCACGGTTGTTGTTTTGCCGATGGCGGCTTCGGCGGCCAGTTCGTCTTCCGTGGCTTCGGCTCGCAGTTCTTCGAACACGAACGCCGCCTGATCGATCAGCCGTTCCGACCGTTCGGACCGTTGCCCATACAACTGGCGCTCCAGCTTCGCGATGCGCAGCTTCTGATGGGCGATCAGCGCCATGTCCTGAGAGGCTTTGGCGCGGGCGATGGCCAGCTCCGCGGCAGCCTCCAGAGCCTTCTCACGCTCAACGATCAGTGCCGCCTTCAGCGCGCCTATGTCGTCCGGAAGATCGCCGGGGGCCTCGTCCATGCCGATGAGAGAATCATGAGCCGCCCGGTTCGCACTACAAAAAAAAGCGGCGGCGCAAATATCGTCCGGCTCAGCCCGCGCTCGTCGGGCGCCACGTCAGCTGAGGATTTCTCCAGTCGATGCCTTCGAGCATGTACGCCATCTGCGCGTGTGAGATCGCGATCGCGCCCTCCGACGCGGACGGCCAGATGAACCGTCCGCGATCAAGACGCTTCGCATACAGGGACAGTCCGACGCCGTCATGCCAGAGGATTTTGGCGAGATCGCCCCGCCGGCCACGGAAAATGAAAAGATCGCCGCCGTGCGGATCGCGGCTGAGGCCTTCCTGAACCTGCAAGGCCAGGCTTC
>JAGWRJ010000154.1 GCA_028869725.1 Alphaproteobacteria bacterium
GCATCGTCGTGCTCACGGGGGGCGTTGGGGGAGCCAAGCTGGTCCTAGGTCTTACTCAGATCGTGGCCCCTGAAAAAATCTGCGCCATCGTTAACACGGGCGATGATTTTCGGCATTTAGGGCTGCATATTTCGCCCGATCTCGACACCTTGCTTTATACGCTGGCGGGTAAGGCCAATCCTGTAGCAGGCTGGGGCCGCGAAGGAGAAAGCTGGAACTTCATGGCGGCGGTACGTTCCCTCGGTGGGCCGGACTGGTTTTCCTTGGGCGACGGAGATCTAGCTCTGCATGTGCTGCGCTCGGCGCGCCTAGCGGCCGGAGAAGGCCTTGCCGCGATCACCGCAGCCTTCGCCCGCTCCTGGAACGTGAATGTCACTATGCTGCCAATGAGCGAAGATCCCGTTCCCACTCTTCTTGATACGGAGGAGGGTCTTCTTGCCTTTCAGGACTATTTTGTTGCGCGGCGCTGCGCCCCGGCTGTGAGGCGGGTGATCTTTGACGGCGCAGATCGCGCTCTTCCTGGCCCCGGGGTGATCGAGGCCATTGAAGATCGCCAAACGGAGGCGATATTGATCGCCCCTTCAAACCCTTATCTGAGTATCGATCCGATCCTTTCAGTCCCAGGAATTGGGACGGCTTTGCGCCGGGCGACGGCACCGGTCGTGGCTATTTCTCCGATTGTCGGTGGCGCTGCGGTCAAAGGTCCGACCGCCAAGCTCATGCAGGAACTTGGCTTTCCAGTCTCTCCAGCTGTGGTGGCCGCACACTATTCTGAGCTCATTGACGGCCTTCTGGTTGATCAACGCGACGATGCCAGCGGGCTGACGCTCGCCCACGCACAGACAGATACTTTAATGTCCACATTGGCGGATCGTGCGCGCGTGGCCGAAGCGGCTCTTATGTTGGCGCAGCGGTTGGTGCCTTGAACTGGATCGCGCTCATCCCCGTTAAGGAGCCTGAGGTTTGCAAGACCCGGCTCGCCGAACACTTATCGTCGACGGAACGGGCCCGGCTTTGCGAGCAGATGCTTGCCCATGTGCTTGATGTGTTGTCGCACTGCCCAGGGATCGGGCCAGTCGTCGTCCTGTCACGTCGGCGCCCCGTGTTATGGACGGGGGCTTGGATTGTGGATGAAGGCAGGGGGCTGAACGAGGAACTCACCGCCTGCATGACGAAATTGGGCGGGCAGCGCATCGCAATCCTTCACTCCGATCTCCCGCTGCTCTGCGTCGATGATGTCACGGCCTTGATTGAGGCGGCCGAGCTAGATCCGGCGTTGGCCCAGGATCGTCATGGCTCAGGTACAAATGCCTTTGCACTGCCGAATGCGTCCGACGTTACTTTTGCCTTTGGACAAGACAGTCTGCGGCGTCATCAGCAGCTACTGCGAGGCCGAGTGCACGTCGTGAAGCGACCCGGCCTTGCACTGGACATCGACACACCGGCCGATCTGGTCTATGCCGAAGCGCAGGGATTTCACCGTCAGTAAGCACCTGGCGGTGAAATGTTCGGCTTTACTCCCATACGGTCACGGCCATAGATCTCATAGCTAAGCATTGGCACATTCGTGATGTGCCGTAATCCGACGTGGATGTCCTTCCAGTAGCGGCTCAATGGGTTGCTGAGGGCGAAGGCCGAGGACCCTGCGATAAACATGATCGACTCGATCGAGTTATGAACGAGTTCGACGATCTGTGCGCATTGCGCCTTGTGACGCCCACGTTCTTCGATCGGAAATTCACGGCCACTGAGGGCGATTTCATCGAGCAAGCCGGTAGCGGAGAACAGCAGCGTCCGCGCAGTATCAAGTTGCGCCGCGACGCGCCCTAATTCGTGCACCAGAGCGCCGGACTCCGTGCGTGTTTTGTAGGTGGTCGTAACAATGGGCTTCTTAGGCGCGTCTGCCTCGACAATCTCGAGCATCGCTTCTGCCGCTCCAACCAATTGCGCCAGGCCGGTAGCCCGCACTGTGGGGACGACAGGCAGATTGTCCGATGGTGCACCCCAATGCTTCTTGCCTGGTTCGACATAGCCGAAGGGCTTGTCCATCATCACCATCATGTGGTCGGGTACGAACACGTCCTTCGCGATGCTGGTGTCCGAGCCGGTCCCCTGCATCCCCGTCATGTACCAGGTGTCCTTCATCTCCAACTGATGAAAGGGGATGTACACCATGTTGATGCCTGGCACGACCGGGCCATCATATCCTTCAAGCACGACACCAGGCTGAGCCCAATAACATTGGCGCGATCCGGAGGTGTAAGGCCAACTGCCATTGACGATCCAGCCGCCTTCCACCTTGCGTGCCTTGCCTGGTGGATTATAGGCACCGCAGACTAGCTTGGGGCCCTCGCCGAATAGTGTCTCTTGGATGGCATCTGAGGTAAGGCTTGCGACCCAAGTCGTGCCGTTGACGATCTGCGATACCCAGGAAATCGATGGATCACCTTTGCCCAATTCGATTTGCATTCGTGCGAAATCGCTCATCGAAATGCCGCCGCCGCCCCAACGCTGAGGCAGCAAGACGGTGAGCAGCTTGTTATCCTTGAGGGCCTTGTCGACCGCGGGCGTCGGCGAGCGCAGACGTTCGCCCTCGGGGGCTTCCTTTTGGAGCAACGGGCGTAACGCCCGCGCTCTCTCGATAAAGGCTGTGGCATCTCCGAAGCCGGTGCGACTCGGAGCGGTTTCCAAACTGGTTACGGTCGCCATGTTCATCTCTCCTTGTTAATCCTTTAGTGGTGAGCCGATGCTGTTATCCAGCGTTTCAGCAGTTCAGGCGCACCGTCCCAGATGTTACTCCATTGCCCATCCGCTGGTACGATCACGGTGCTGAGCTGCATCCGCACGATCGCTTGCGCTACTCCATCGCGGTCGATGGGCTTACCAAGTATGCCTTCAAAATGATCAAAGGTCCGCGCCAATGCGTCCCTGACAGCCGAGGTGTGACGTTTGAAGTGGCTACGAAAGAAGTCGAGATAAAAAGCAGGCTCAATCTCAAAAATTCTTTCAGGTGTACGTTCCTCACTGAAGTGGGCTGAAAAACGCAATACAGCCCGCAGGGTTTCGAGTGGATCGGTGTTCTCTGCTGCCGCAGCTCTTACCCCGTTTTCATAGTTGATCGAGACAAACTCGGCGACTGCTTCTAGTAGCTCTTCCTTAGTGGAGAAGTAGCGGTATAGCGTTCCACGGGAAACGCCACTCACTTCGCCTATCTCGCTCATTGAAAGCCGTCGGGCGCCACGGCTTCCAATCGCCCTCAGCGTGCCTTCGAGGATTTTGATAACACTAGCTGGGAGGGGTTCGCCCTCCCGGCCATTCATCTCACCGTCTATCAAGGCCGTTGGCGTCATCCATCGGCCTCCAGTTCAGCGAGGTTGTGCGGCTTACTGACATAACCGGGTAGGTTTTGGCCGCCGTCTACGTTGATCATTTCTCCCGTAATGAATCGAGACATGTCTGATGCCAGAAACGCCACTACTGGACCGATGTCATGTTCCGGATCACCGGCACGCAGCAGAGGATTGTTTGCTGTCGCGGCCTCCAGAAAGCCTGGAACGTCTTTAACTAGCTGGGCGAACACCTGCCCGAGGCCGGTAGGTGCGATTGCATTTACGCGGATGTTGAAGCGGCCCCATTCCACTGCGGCGCTGCGCGTCAGGCCCAGGATTGCGGATTTTGCGATGTTGTAATCCACATGAAGCCAAGCGCCGACTTGCGCATCAATAGAGTAGAAATTTACGATCGAGCCGCCGCCGCGTTGACGTAGATGCGGAAGTACTGCGCGCATTCCCCACCAGCTGCCCCAAAGCGCAATTTCGAGCGTGCGCCGCAGCATGTCATCGGTCTTCTTTTCGAGCAGGATGTTGGGTGATAGGGCTGCCGCGTTATTCACCAGCACGTCAACGCCGCCGAATGCTTCAACTGTTCGCTCAACCATCGCTTCGACATTGCTTTTAACACCGACATCGGCGGCGAAGCCAATCGCCTCTGCACCAAGCGATTTGCGAATCTCTTCGGCGGCAGCCTCAGCAGCCGCACCATCGCGACCCGTGATCACCACTTTGGCACCATCCTGTGCCAGACGGCGGGAGATCCCGTGGCCCAGGCCTTTGGCTCCGCCTGTGACGATACAGACTTTATTTTCCAACAATCTGGTCATGTTAGTCCCTGCCATATATTTGAAAGCATCCGGTCCATCTCTACGCGCTCGGCGCAAAGTTCTCCAGTGAGCGCATAACCGAGCGTCTTGCCATCTTCGTCACGAAATAGGTATTTGAGCCCTTTCGCGCCGCGTTCGATCTGGATCCATTTCCCCTTGGCGTTCCGTGGCGCCGGCAGCAGTACAACCGGGCAGGCAGTTGTCTTCACCTGAACCGAGAGGGGGGGGAAGCGGATTTCCGTCGGTGTGCCTAAGGCACCTTGGGCGATAGCGCGGGCCGCCGCCATGATTGGTGTTACATAGGCAGAAAGACCATGCGCATATTCAGCGCAATCACCAAGCGCGTAGATGTGAGGATCGCTGGTACGGCCAGTCACATCCACTTTAATGCCATAGTCGACGCTGAGACCTGCCTCCGCGGCTAGTTGGGTGCGCGGTCGCAGACCTACGGCCGAAAGCACGCTGTCAACGTCAAAGCTTCTCCCGTCATCGAGGCTGACGCGCGTTGCGTGGCCGAGGCGGTTGAGCGCAGCAACATAGCGACCTAAATACCACTTCACGCCGCTGTTGCCGATCGCATCCTGTACCGCTTCGCCGATATCCAGCGGAATCAGGCGACCCAATGGATAGTGAAGTATGTCCACAACCGCTGGGCTGTA
>JAGWRJ010000155.1 GCA_028869725.1 Alphaproteobacteria bacterium
TTATGATTCCCCTGCTCTACCACTGAGCTACGCTGCCGCACTGCCAGCCAAGGCGGGGGTATGTAAGGGTGGGGTCCGGCCCTGTCAAGCGAGCCAGGGAGGGAGTGGCGAGACCGTTTGAATTTACCGGGTAATTCCCTTCGGACGCTGGAGAATTCCGTTGACTTGAGAGTGTCACCTTTGAGAAGCGCCCCAATGAATTCAGTGTGAATTTAGTCCCACTCGAAGGGCACACGCGGCGGCCCTCTGTCGCTGTCCGGCATCGCAGCCAAGACCACATCGGTTTAATTGACGGCAGGCGTGTGCCCTGGCCCGATCTTAGGAAGAGCCTTTGCCATTCTGCCTTCAAGTGCAAGGGGCCATCTTTCTCCTGGCTCATCCGAACTGCCTCCGGTTTGCCTCTGTGCGCGCTACGGGCTCTCTTCAGCATGAAGACATTTGTCGCCCTGCTTCGCGCTGCCTTTGGTCCGTCACCTAGCATCGCGAACCCTGCCATAATTTTGAGCTTTCGCATCAGAGGCGTCGTCCATAGCGATCCAAATGCCTCGTTTCGTGCTTCCAATTGAGTCGTTGTGGCGGTACTCGTCGCTGCAGCCTCTGGCCACGAACTTGCGCGTCTCTAGGCAACAAGTCGCGCATTATGCGGCCAAAAGCCTGATAAGCCACTTAATCCAACCGGGGGCAATCGGTAAAGGCTTTGCGGCTGCTGCAATCTTGCTTCATGTAGTCTGAAGTCGCCGCGAGCAAACATTAGGTCATACCGCGTAAATTTTCTTGGTCATGCGCTGGCTGCATCGGGTTAAGCGGACGGACATCAACGATTTCGAGCTACTACCTGACGCGCAGGTTCTGCAGCCCACTGGAACAGCGCCATCTCAATATCAGCAACACGCCAACCGGTCACATTATTGGCACGCGCAAGGGTACTTTCTGGGCGCATGATTTGTCGTGCCTCGAGGCACACTTGGACCCTCCCGAGGAAGTCCATATAGGTGCAGTACCCCTTAATGAGGCTGGCTTTATTTCCGTCGATAATTTTATCAAGCAGATTTGTTGCGCATAATGCCTTGCGTAATCGTGTGTCGAGTGCGCCATATCGATCGGGATCAAGAAACCGCAGTAATTTCGAGGCGTAGGTTAGCCCTATGCCGGGGAAATCTAATGCATACTTGATGGCCTTTTGAGGCTGGTCGAGGTTTTGTACTGTTTGATCGAGCCATGTGTATGCGTTTGCGGCCTTGCCACCAAAGGCGTCGTCAAATTTTTCGCGTCTACCGTTTTGACTTCCTCCCCACGCAAGCATGTCGCGTATTAGGTGAAGGCCGGCCTGTTCAGTGCTTGTATAATTCCCACGCAACCATTGGAAGCGGGTTTCCAGATTCTTTATCCATCGAAACTCGGGATAGGTGTCAGGCGGGTAACCGTATAGCGCATGCTTGCTGTCCCAGCTGTACTTTTGGAAGCATTGTGGGCTCTGCGTTGCGATTTCTTTTTCCAGCATTGACGCGATCCCTTGTGGGTCACTTGGTTTCAATTGCCTGCTACGCTCACAGGCGCATACAACTCAGAGTTCGCCTTCTCTGTCGGTCTGAGCATTTTAGCTATATCACGTCAGGTGCGATGTAAGTCTGTCTCCGGCAGGCTGCCGGCGTTGAACGGCCAGAAATCCAGATGCGCAGGCGGTCGAGAGATTTCCGATATGGCTACTCACAGATCCCGGCCGATATAAGGGCTGTCATCTGCAGACCATCCGGCATCTACGTCGGTAATTCACTCATGGAAATTATTTCGGATACGCTCTGCCTGAGCCGATGGCGCAAATACGCAACTCGTCGTATTGGTCCGCAATGTTGCTATCGGTAAGGTCGGCACAGTTGGGTAGGTTCGCGGTTTGGAAAGTTAGTAGGCTGGACCTATTCGCCACCGGGACGGGGCGTAGAGCCCGAACACGCGGGCGCTGCGAGGGCTCTGCGCCGAGAAAGAGGTAATGCGTGCGCCTGAAACTGCGTAGATCATCAATGCCCTACGCTGCCTTGCGCGCGGGCTCGGCTGCTACGATCGTGCCGCCGCCAAGCAGCCGGGTCCCGGCATAGAATACGCAGGCCTGGCCTGGTGCCACGGCATCCTCGGGTGCAAGCAGGTCCACCACGGCGCCGCCGTCAGGAAGCGCCGTCACCTGGGCAGGAACGGGCGGACGCATCGAGCGCACCTTGACGGTGCAAGCGAGCGTCCCCTCGGGTGGCGTCAGCCAGTTGACTCTCCGCAGCGTGATCCGCCGGCTTGCGAGCGCGGCCCTCGGTCCGACCACGACCCGTGCCTGCGCGGCATCGAGTGAGACGACGAAGAGTGGCTCGCTGTGACCGCCAA
>JAGWRJ010000156.1 GCA_028869725.1 Alphaproteobacteria bacterium
CCTTGCAGCGAGTGGGGGCGCAGGGATACATAGTTGTGTCCCTTACAAAATTCATTATTCTATGAATGAATAAATACCCTGGGATCCAGCCGGGGGCGAGGATGCGTCCGGGTCCGGATGGAAGTGGCACGTCAAAGGGTGCGGCTGCAAAGAGCATACGCGGCAGCACCAGTCTGGCTCGCCGCCAAAGCTGGCGGCGCCTGACGGACGGGGATCCAGACGTAATCGCGCGCGCGTCAAACAGATCCAGGGGGCAGAGCGCACATGACCACCGACACATCGACCAGATCCGTGACGAAGATCGCGCTTGCGGCGGCGGCAGGGGCATCGATCGAATGGTATGATTTCTTTGTTTATGGGACTGCGGCAGCGCTCGTATTTCCGCAGTTGTTTTTTCCACATACGCTGAGCCCCTACGTTGCGCAGCTCGCGGCCTTCAGCACATTTGCGGTCGGATTTCTGGCGCGGCCCGTGGGTGGTGCCCTCTTCGGGCATGTCGGCGATCGCTTCGGTCGCAAGACGGCGCTTTTCATTGCCCTTATCAGCATGGGAGCGGCGTCGGTGCTGATCGGCGTGTTACCCGGCTATGCCGCGCTGGGCGATCTGGCTCCAGTCCTGCTCGTTCTGCTGCGCTTTGTGCAGGGGCTTGCCGTTGGAGGCCAATGGGGCGGCGCAGTCCTGATCGCCGTTGAAAACGCGCCAGGGGCGCGGCGTGGTTATTATGGAAGCTTTGCCCAGATCGGCGTTCCGGTCGGTCTCGTGCTTGCCAATGCGGTCTACTACATCGTTGGTGCGTGGCTGGCTCCGCATGCCTTTGCGACCTGGGGCTGGCGGCTGCCGTTCCTGTTCAGCCTGGCCATTGTAGGTGTCGGGATTTATGTCCAGTTCCGGCTCGAAGAAACGGTTGAATTCAGTACGGCGACAGCGAAGCAGGCCCAGACAGCAGCGCCGCGCAGCAGATCTCCGATCCTTGAGGTGGTTCTGGCGCACCCACGGGAAATCCTCCTCGCCGGTGGCACATTCCTGGCCAACAATATCTGCTTCTATGTCGCCATTACCTATGCCATTGCCTACGGCACTGCCACGCTGCACCTGCCCAAGCTCGTCATGATCTCTGCCGTAATGATTGGCAGTCTTGCCATGATCCCGGCTTTGATGATCGCGGGGTGGGTGTCCGATAGGTGGGGACGGATCGGAATCTTCATGACTGGCGCCGCCCTGGCGGGGTTGTGGGCATTCGCCTTCTTCCCGCTGATCGACACACGCTCATCTCTGCTCGTCACATTCAGTGTCTGTGTTGAGCTGGTTCTCCTGAGCGTAATGTATGGGCCTCAGGCCGCGCTTTTCGCCGAGCTGTTTCCGGTAAAGGTGCGATATTCCGGGGCGTCGCTCGGCTATCAGGTGGGTGCAGTGGTGGGAGGCGGCTTTGCCCCGATCATTGCGGCGACGCTGCTGGAGCGCTTTGCGACCACCTTCTCGATCGCGCTTTATATGTCAGTCGCCTGTGCGATTTCGTTCGTAAGCACGTTTCTTCTGAGTAACGCCAGGAGGCAGTCATCCTAGATGTTTGCGCGATTGAGGGTAAAGCGCGCCACGACGTTGATCAGGAGCACAAAGCCGGTGACGAGGAATGCTGCAGCATAGGCAAGCGCGTTGGCTGACGCAAAGGGCTCGTTAATGAAGGTCCAGATTGCATAGGTGAGATAGCCGATTGGCGAGTGGGTGAGGTGCCCATCCCACATGAAACTGGACCAGCCAGCGGTGTAGAGCAGAGGTGCCGTCTCACCGACAGAGATTGCGAGGGCAAGAAGGACACCAGTCAGAATCCCGGGAAGTGCTGCGGGCAGGCAGATGCGCAGAATGACGCGCCGGTCGCTGGCGCCGAGCGCGTAGGCGGCCTCGCGAATTTCCGATGGCACCTGCTTCAGCGCCAGTTCAGTGGTGCGGCAGATATAGGGTAGGCAGATGATGGCCAGCACGATTGCGCCAGCTGCCACGGAAAAATTCCAGCCCAGCCACTCGACCATGGTGACGTAGCCAAAATAGCCCATCACGATTGAGGGCACACCGACCAGCACGTCGGCGAGAAAGCCGATGACAGAGGCCCAACGGCTATAATGATACTCTGCGACATAGATACCTGATGCCATGCCAAACGGTACGGCAAGAAGGAGCGCACCGAGTGACAGCACGGCGGTCCCTTCGATCGCATTGAGAAGTCCACCGCCCCGGCCTTGAGTGACAGTTGTCAGCACCGTCGGCGTCAGTGCAGAGGCGCCCCGGACAAATACCATCTCGAGGATCCACACCATCAGGCCCGAAAGCGTCAGCAAGGCAAGGCCACAGGTGGACCAGCCCAGCATGGTCGAAATCCGTCGTGTCCAGCGCATCCTGATGCGAGGGCGCTTCTGTCCGATCACACCGGTGGATGATGTCGTCACGGCTAGGCACCTCCCACGGTTGACAGGGTCCGTCCCCAGGCCGCGAGCATCAACCGCGCGGCGGCATTGACGAGGATCGAGATCACGCAAAGGACGAGCGCGATTTCAGCGAGCGACCTGACCGCAAGACCCGAGGGATCCTGCAGGGCGCTGTCGAGCTGCGATACGATGAAAGCTGCCATGGTTGAGATCGGCGAGTAGATATTCTGCGGCAGATAGTTGAGTGCGTTTCCGCTGACCATCAGGACAGCCATGGTTTCGCCCAGCGCCCGCCCCAGTGCCAGAAATGTGGCGCCGATGAGTACGCCGCGGGTACGCGGCAGCAGGATGTAGCGGATCGCCTCGAAGCGGGTTGCCCCCAACGCGATCGACGCCTCCTTGAGGGCGACCGGCTGGCTGACCAGAGCATCGCGCAGTGTCGCCGTGATCAGCGGAACCACCATCATTGCGAGCACGATGCCTGCGGTCAGAAGGCCATAGCCACTGCCAGGCGGGCCACCAAAGAACGGTACCACGCTGAGCGTTGACGACAGGAACGGGAAGACATGGTGGCCAAGGAAGGGAATGAGGACAACATAGCCCCAAAGCCCGAAGACGACGCTGGGTATCGCTGCCAGAAGCTCGACAAAGAGCGAGATCCAAATGCGCAGCTGCCCCGGCACGGCTTCGGCCAGAAATACCGCAGCTCCGGCGCCGACGGGAATGGCGACGAGGAGCGCAATCACGGTCGACAGCAGCGTCCCGGCGATGAGGAAGAGGATGCCATATTCGGCGCCGGGCTGGATCGACACGTTACCGGACATGACGGGGTCGGCGTAGAGATTGCCGAGGTTCCACATGTCGCGAATGGCAAAGCCCCAGCCATTGAAGCGAATGGCCGGCCAGGCATAGACCGTAAGAAACACGAGGATGACCACCAGGCTCATCGGCAGGACGCCGGCAAGAATGGCGAGCCAGTTGCGAAACCTCATTGTGCTCGTGCCGTGCAAAAAATCAGGTCGGCGCCGAGGGGCGCCGACCTTCAGGAGTGATAGGATGCCTAGTGGATCTTCGCAACCTGCTTTTCGCTCAATTTGACGATGGCAGGCGGCAGGGGGACAAAGCCGACGGCTTTCATGAAGTGGCTGGCTTCACCGCCCTTGGCGCTGATGCCCCAGCTGAGGAATTTCCTCAGCTCCATGGCTTGCTGGGCCGAGGGCTGATTGGCCTTCACGATCGCATATTCATAATTGATGATCGGGTAGGAATTGGCCCCAGGCGCAAAGATCAGGCTGATGCGCTCGTCTGCCGGGGTTTTTGCCGCCGTAGCCTCAACCGCGGACTGCACCGTGGCCGGGGTCGGCAGCACGAACTTTCCGGCGCGATTCTGAAGACGGGCTTCACCGAGCTTGGCCTCGTCCGTGCCGTTCTTGTAGCTGATGCCGATATAAGCGACGCAGTAGGGCGTGGTCTTGCAGGCATTGACCATGCCCGGATTGCCTTCGGCGCCGATGCCGCCCTGTACCGCAGGCCAGCTGATTGTCGTGCCGTAGCCAACGTGTTGATTCCACGACGGCGTGCTGAACGACAGAAACTGGGAGAAGATGAAGGTGTCGCCGCTGCCATCGGTGCGATGAACCGGAACGATCATCTTGTGAGGCAGTTTCACGCCCGGGTTGAGCTTGCGAATGCTTGCGTCATCCCAGAACTTCACTGATCCATCATAGATCCCGGCAAGCACGGGGCCGCTGAGATTGAGATGTTTGTCGTTAAGGCCGGGAACATTGTAGTTGACCATCTGTGAAGAGATGGCGAGCGGAATGTTGAGCATGTCCGGATGTACTTTCATCTGGGCATTGCTCATATACGCGTCGGACGCGCCGATCTGGGCCACCCCTGAAATCGCCTCGGCGATTCCGGTGCCGCTGCCGGTTCCCTGCGTGGTGATCCGCACGCCGGGATTGGTCTTCGCGTAGACCGGAACCCAGAGATTGAACAGCGGATAGAGCAGGGTCGACCCTGTCTCCAGAAGCTGGGTCTGTCCCGCCCACGCGGTGCTGCCCGCGGTGAGGGCCCCCGCCGCCAGCGCGGCCGCGGCCAACAGCTTCAGTCCTGTCATCGCCCGCCTGGGGCGCGCGCTCGCAATTATCGTCTTCAAACTTGCCTCCTTGCCGTAGCCACCCCACGGCGATGTCAATCCTCACTTGGTCCCCTTCAGCGGACTTAACAGCCCGCCGGAGCAAGTGGGCGCACCCTAGAAATCTTTTGTGACAGATCGACCGGAACAAATATTACAGTTCTGTAATTAACAGGGATGGTTTGGGGATAAGTCCGGCTCTCGCCAGCCGGGTCTCCGCGATGGACGCAAGGCAGCTGATCCTGAGGTCCGTGGGCGCGGGGGCTGTCGAATGGCTACGCCGGTTCGGCTATCAAGACGGGGCAGAGGGAGCGTAGACGATGGATTTTGAGGAGTTCCGGCTGAGTGGCCACGACTTTGTGAGCTGGATGGCCGACTATCTAAGTGAGATCGAACGCTATCCGGTGCGCGCACAGGTCGAGCCAGGGGCGATCCTGGCCCAGCTGCCGCGCGAGGCCCCGCAGGACGGCGAGAGCATCGCGCGAATCTTTGCCGATTTCACTCGCATCCTTCTGCCGGGCATCACCCACTGGCAGCATCCGCGGTTTCTTGCGTATTTCCCCGCCAATTCCTCGCCGCCTTCGGTGTTGGCCGAGATGCTCACCGCAACACTTGGTGCCCAGTGCATGCTCTGGGAGACCTCGCCCGCCGCAGCCGAGCTCGAAGTGCGCGTCATGGAGTGGCTGGCCGCACTGATTGGGCTTCCGCCATCTTTCACCGGCTCGATTCAGGATTCGGCCTCAAGCGCGACCATTCTTGCCATCATCGCGGCGGCGGAGCGGGCAAGCGGGGGACGTTTTTCCCGCGACGGCCTCGCGGGCGGGCCAAGGCTCATTCTCTACTGCTCCGCCGAGGCACACTCGTCGGTGGAGAAGGGCGCGCGCATCGTCGGCATTGGTGCCGCCAATGTCCGCAAGATACCGGTGGACAGCGAAGGAGCCCTGAAGGTTCCGGCCCTCAGGGAGGCGATCGCAGCCGACCGCGCCTGCGGCCATGTTCCTGCCGGAATTGTCGCCTGCTTCGGTACGACTGGCATTGGTGCCGTCGATCCCATTGCGCAGCTGTCGGATATTGCACGCGCGGAAGACATTCATCTGCATGTCGATGCCGCCTGGGCTGGCGCCGCCCTCATCCTACCTGAACTGCGCGGCCGCGCAGCGGGACTGGATGGTGCCGACAGTATCGTCTTCAATCCGCACAAATGGCTGATGACAAATTTTGACTGCTCGGCCTTTTTCATGCGCGATCCGGTACGGCTGGCCGGCGCCCTCTCACTGACACCTGCCTATCTCGAGACGAGGCAGACCGCGGCAATTCCCGAGTACCGGGACTGGTCAATCGCCCTGGGCCGGCGCTTCCGCGCCCTCAAATTGTGGTTCGTCCTGCGCAGTTATGGCATCGAAGGCCTGCGTACCAAGCTTCGCGCCGATCTTGCCGCGGCCGAGCGTCTCGCCAGTGTCATCCGTCAGAGCGAGGATTTTGAGCTGACGAGTGGCCCCAATTTTGCCCTTCTCAGCTTTCGCTATGCACCGTCTGGCGTCGCAGATCTCGATGGCCTCAACGAGAAGCTGCTCCGCGCAGTTAATGATAGTGGCTTTACCTATCTGACTAAAACCCGTCATGGCGGACGTCTGGTGATCCGGATCTCGATCGGCCAGACCTACACCACATGGCGCCACATTGAGGAGAGCTGGCATCATATTGCGGCGTGCGCCCGGGCGCTGGCGAGGTGACGGCGCGCGCGCTTTGGGCTACACAGCGCGCCATGAACACGATTTTCGTTGACGGAGCGGCCGGGACCACCGGCCTGGAGATTGGCGAGCGGCTGGCAGGCCGCCCGGATCTCAAGCTGCTTACCCTGAGCGAAAGCGCACGCAAGGATCCCGCGGCCCGGCGCGAGGCGTTGAACAGCGCCGACGTGGTGATCCTGTGCCTTCCGGACGCTGCGGCGCGCGAAGCCGTCGCGCTGGTCGACAATCCCCGCACGCGTATCATTGATGCCTCGAGCGCCCATCGCACTACGCCTGGCTGGATCTATGGCTTTGCCGAGTTTCTTCCCGGTCAAGCGACGCGCATCGCCGAGGCCAAGCGCGTAAGCAATCCGGGCTGCTATCCGACCGGCTTTCTGGCTCTGGTCCGGCCTCTGATCGATGTCGGGCTTGTCGAACCTGACCACCCGGTCACCGTCAATGCGCTCTCCGGGTATTCCGGTGGCGGAAAGTCGATGATTGCAGAATTTGAGGGCACGGCAGCGACCGCCAGGCCACGCATCTACGCAACATCACTCGCCCATAAGCATGTCCCCGAAATGCAGCAGCATGCAGGTCTCAGCCATCCGCCGCTTTTTGCCCCCAGCGTGGGCAATTTCTATCGCGGAATGGTGGTGGAGGTTCCGCTTGCCCTCTGGGCCCTGAAGACGCGCCCCTCGGGCGCGGATCTGCGTCGGGTTCTTGCCGAGCGCTATGCAGGCTGCGAGCTTGTGGCTGTCGCGCACGACGAGGAGTGCCAGACGACGACGCAAGTCCAGGCTGAAAGCCTCGCCCGAACCGATCGGCTCAAGCTCTTTGTGTTTGCAAACGAAGCCGCCCGGCAGGCGCGCCTTGTGGCCGTGCTCGACAATCTCGGCAAGGGCGCCGCAGGAGCAGCAGTGCAGAATCTCAACCTCATGCTGGGCTTACCTGCCGCGACGGGCCTCTTCTAGGAGCGCCGATGTATCGTCCCGGAGCATTTGCGGTTGACGAGGTGCAGGCTCTGCATGAGGCCATCCGCGCCCGCGTTCTTGCTACGCTGGCGGTGGCAGATGGTGATGGAGTTCAGTTTGCCTACGCCCCGGTTGTGGTCGATGCGGTCGGTGTTTTTGGCGCACTGCGATTTCATCTGGCCCGCAGCAATCCGGTGGCAGACATCCTCGATGGCGCGAAGGTGAAGGTCTCGTTCCTTGGACCTGATGGCTATGTGTCGCCGGACTGGTACGTGGGCGCAGGATTCGTGCCGACTTGGAATTATGTCGCGATCGAAGGGGAGGGAATCGCCACGCGACTTACCGGGGACGCCTGCGAGGTCGCACTCGCCGATCTTTCGGCCCAGGAGGAAGCACGGCTCGCGCCCAAACCTGCCTGGACGCTGGACAAACTGACACCAGCAAAGCTGACCCAGCTGCTTGCGGCCATCGCCGTCTTTACGCTGCCGCTCAGTCGCCTCGAAGGCAAGTTCAAACTCAGCCAGGACAAGTCTCAGTCCGATCGTGCCCGTGTGATGGCCGCCCTTGCACGCCGACCGGATCCGAGGTCGCAGAGCCTCGTCCAGGCCATGAAAACTGTGCCGTCACGCTAGCGCGCGGCGCCGCGCCAGATCGTAATAGGCGAGGTTGGCAACGAGTATGAGAGCGCCAATCGTGATCGCCATAGGGCGGGCGCTGTGGTCGAAGGTGATGCTTGCGAGCGTGGCGCCGATGGTGCCAAGGCCATACTGACC
>JAGWRJ010000157.1 GCA_028869725.1 Alphaproteobacteria bacterium
AGCTCGACCAGGACTGTTTCCACTCACCCGACAGGTACATGTCCTGCGCACGGTAGAGAGGATTGAAGTCGGTCGCGATCTGGCGCGCTCCAGCCGGATCTGTGTAGCCGGCCGGAAGAGTCGGCGCACTCGCCAGATCAAAGATGCCAAGTGCATTGCCAATTCCGGCCAGCGGCGTTCCCGAGAAGGCAGCATTGAGGCCCTGGATCGAAGAGGTGATAGTCGAGAGATTGGAATTGAGGTTGACCGGCTCATTGGTCAGGTAGTCCGGAAGACAGCCCAGGACCCCCGTCGGATCGGTGTGGCACAGCTGCTTCTGCGACCGCAGCCGGTTGTCGTTTTCCTTTGTAACCTGCCCGACGATGTCGATCGTGGTCCGCGCGGTCGGCGTCCAGCGCAAGGAACTGCGCAGCGAATAGACATCCTGGTTGTCGACATGGCTGTGGTTCAGGACGTTGGTGGTATAGCCTCCGTGGCGTGTCCAGTCGCCCGCGATCCGCAGCGCAAGCTTGTCACTGACGAGTGGAACGTTGAGGAAGCCCTTAAGCTCCGTGGCATCATAGTTGCCATACGACGCCTGGAGATGACCGTAGAAGGCCGACGGGTCTGCCTTGGCGCTGATGACATTGACCACGCCGCCCGTGGCGCCCCGGCCATAAAGTGTCGACTGCGGGCCACGCAGCACTTCGATGCGCTGCAGGTCATAGAAGGTCGATTCGGCCAGAAGGGGCGTCGCCAGATAGACATCATCCATATTGATGGCCACGCCCGATTCAGCGTCGTAGCCCACCGAGGACACACCGATGCCGCGGATCTGGAAGTCCGAGCCCGTGAAATTGCCCTTGGTGTAGGTCACGTCGGGGGTCGAGAACTGCAGGTCCTGAAACTGGGTGATCTGATGGGCGGCCAGATCGTGGGCCGAAAGCGCACTCATGGCGATTGGCACGCTCTGGGCATTCTGGGTCCGCTTCTGGGCGGTGACCACGACCGTTTCGATCTGGGCCCAAGCCGGAGCGGCCATGGCGGTGGTCAGAAGCAATACACTCGCAAAAGTGAGTGGCCGAACAGGCCGACGCAACGCTGACATTCTGTGCTCCCCGTATCTCCCAGGCGTCTTTGGCCGCGGGACGTGCTCTGGCCAGGCACCCAGCCTCAACGAGGCAGCCCTGACCGCTCTTCTACTGTGGGGAAGTTACGAAGGCCGCTTAGAGGCAGCAACAGGAACAGTTTTTCGAATTAGCTTTCGTTGCTCTTTGTAACACGAATGCAACACATGGATATCTCAGGAAAACTCGGTCATTAAGATGCAAACCATATATTCGAAAAGAAATTTCATGTTACGCACGGCAGTGCCCGGCCCGAACCGGGCACTGCCGTGGCAGAAACTTCCGTAGGGGAATACGAACGACGCCTAGTGGCGCTGGGGGAACGGGCCAACCGGGAAAGGTTGTTCGTCACGCACAAAGGTGATGTAGGCGACGAGCTCCCACAGATACTGGATCAGATTGACCGAGAAGCTGCGCAGCTCCTCGTTGACCCGTCCTTGAATGGCCACCATCACGAACTGAACGGCGCCAAAAATCACCGCGATCCAGAACACGAACCAGGCGATGACGCCGAAGCCTATTGCATAAAGCAAACGGGCTGCTGAAAAGCTTGTCGGTGCAGAGCCGCCCTGGCTGCCATAGCCATATTGTCCAGCCTGACCGGGATTGGATCCACCGCTGTCACTCATGGTCTTACCTCCATGGCCCGCGGCCGGGATCGCGGCTGCGATCCGGCCAATCCTTATTTGGTGACCGGCGGCCGCCATTCAAGTCCGCCAGCGCCGCAAACGGACCGGCCAGCAGCAGCCCGGCAAAATAGCCACCTATATGGACCTGCCAGGCGATCATCTGCACACCAGGCCCGGTACCCATTCCTGTCAGTCCGGCAAAGACATTGATCGCGATCCACAGCACCGACCACAGCACAATCTGGCGCGATGAAAGTGGCAGCAGGCCATGTGAATCGCGTGGTGCCTGCAGCATCGGCATGATCGGCTCCATCATCCGAAACGCCGCTCCCATCAGCCCAGAAATCGCACCTGAAGCACCGATAACCGCTGCGAAGGATCCCCAGTTGGCAATGAGATGTACGACCGCACCTAAGGCCCCGCACACAAGAAAGAAAACGAAGAACAGGCTCGCCCCATAGCGCCGTGCCACTACGCTGCCAAAGGGCAGCAGCCAAACAGAATTAATGCCCAGATGTTCGAGGCCACCGTGCATGAACTGATAGCTGAAGAGCGGTACCATGCGCCAAAGCCCACGCAGGTGGACGCCATAGGCACCACCGGCATATTCAGCGGGTATCAGCGCATAATGCACAATCAGCTTCTGTTGCAGATCAGCCGGAGCCAGCGCATATGCGGCATAGGCCGTACACAGAAGGCCTATCAGTACCAGCACCGGCCAGGGCACGAGAAAGAGTGGCTGGCGCGATTCAAAGCGCTGCACCGGACCGTTCATCTGTGCACTCTTGGCTGCAGGCCCAAAGCCCGTCGAGCCCCTTTACGATCACGCGCGAACTTCATGCGATCTCCGGTTTTCCGCCATCATTTGCGGATTTCTGTCACCCTTACCTGGCACGCAAGGCAGAAGTACGGCGATGACGATTCGCCGCAACCATCCAGGTCGCCGGCTTGTCGTCCGTATACGGACCAGATCCAGATCAGGCGCCGGTGCCAACACCTTGTGCGGGGATGCCTTGCCCCGGAGTTTAGCTGCGCGGCCTGCACATGAAAACCATTGCCTGGCCATGTTCGCCCATTTTCTAAAAGCGGTTGAGCAGAAAGGTACCAAAGCCAGGCGGCAATCCTTCTCCCCTGGCCCAGCGGGCAATCCCCTCACCAAGAGCCGCCGAATGCTTGAAGCCATGACCGGAGCAGGCCGAAACGATCAACACCTGCGCTGAGGCGGGATGGGTATCCACGATGAAGCCGAAGTCTGCCGTCTGGGTGTAAAGGCAGCTCCTGGCCTTGAGGCTTTGCGGTGACAGGTAACGCAGGTTGGGAGCCACATAGTCCCGGTAAAAGACTTCAGTCTCCTGCCTGGACACATCGCGCCTCACGCTGCCGGCGGTCGTGGTGGTCGTGTCCTGTTCACTGGCAATCTTGACGCCACCTTCCGGACCGTCGATTGCGGGGAAGCCATAGAGATTGCGGGTACCTTCGGGTAACTGCCAGATGAACACCGGACAGCGCCCGGGAGTGAACAGGTCGGGGTTTTCCGCAATCGCAAACCAGTTCAGAACCTGTCTCGTTATGCGGAAAAGGGATGCAAAAGACGGGCCGAGCAGGTCGGGCATCCACGCTCCGGCCGCAAGAACAAGACGGCGGGTACGGTAAGATGCCTTGTCCGTAATTACCCGCACAGCTGC
The DNA here is from genome assembly GCA_028869725.1 of Alphaproteobacteria bacterium. Taxonomy (GTDB): domain Bacteria; phylum Pseudomonadota; class Alphaproteobacteria; order Micropepsales; family Micropepsaceae; genus Rhizomicrobium. The sequence continues at coordinate 3,421 of JAGWRJ010000157.1, forward strand.
ACCCTCCGCCTCGAAGCTGAGCAGGCGCTCCTGCGTTCTGATGTGTGCGCCGAGCCGTTCAGCGAGCAAAAGCTGCGCGCGGATGCAGGCTTCGGGACGCACAAAACCTGCCTGTGGTTCAAAATAACCATATTCATGATCACGCACGAGGAACTGCGGAAAGCGCCGGCGGATCTCGGCAGCATCCAGAATCGAGTGATCAATGCCATGACGACGTGCCGCCGACAGCGTCGTGGTGAAGAAATTTCCGACGTGCACAGAAGCTCTGGTCGTGTCACTCGAGATCATCAGGGCACCGCATTGCGTAAGCAGCGTCTCTGCGCTTTCCTGCTCGAGCCGTCGCCACAGCTCGTGACTGTGCTGTACCAGCGGCGTCAGATGTTCGCCCTCGCCAATGGCAAGACGCGTAATCCGGCTGTCGCCATGGCTTGAGCCTTGATCATGGGGCGGACGAAATTGGTCGAGGCCGAGCGTAGAGACGCCGGAACGGGCCAGCTGGTATACGCTGGCGCTGCCCATGGCCCCCAACCCGGCTACGATAACGTCGTAATCCAATATCCTTTTCCTTCCCCAGCGTGACAGGCCCCATCCGGACGTGACACTCTCAAGCGCGTCGACACGTCAGGGGGCTTTTGTGACCGAACCCAACAAGGCTGCGCCACTCGAATTCACACTGCGCGGGGTGATTCTGGGCGTGCTGATCACGCTCGTCTTTACCGCTGCCAATGTCTATCTCGGTCTTAAGGTCGGCCTGACCTTTGCCACCTCGATCCCGGCCGCTGTGATTTCCATGGCCGTGCTGTCGGCCTTTCGGGACTCGACCATTCTCGAGAACAACATCGTGCAGACGGTCGCCTCCGCCGCGGGCACTCTTTCGGCCATCATCTTTGTCCTGCCCGGCCTTGTCATTGTCGGCTGGTGGACCGGATTCAGCTTCTGGCAGAATTTTCTCATCTGTGCCTCGGGGGGCATTCTCGGGGTTCTGTTCACCATTCCCCTGCGCCGGGCAATGGTTACCACCAGCGATCTTCCTTACCCGGAAGGCGTCGCTGCTGCTGAGGTACTGGAGGTGGGCGCGCGCGCGCGCGAGGCGGCCGGTGCCGAAGCGCGCGAAGGGCTGGTCGCGGTGGTCTATGGCGCCATCGCTTCGGCTGGCCTTGCCCTGTTGGCCGCAACACGCGTGGCGGCAGGGGAATTCACAATCTATTTTCCGCTCGGCGGCGGTGCGGAAAGCGGCATCGACATGGGATGGTCGCTTGCCCTGGCGGGCGCGGGGTATCTGGTCGGTCTTTCCGTTGGCCTGGCCATGCTGCTTGGGCTGCTTATCGCATGGGCCGGTGCGGTGCCGATGCTCACCGCAAGCATGAGCGCACCCAGCGGGATGTCGGCTGCGGCACATGCAGCCGACATCTGGACCAATCAGGTGCGATTTATCGGAGCCGGCACTATTGCCGTCGCTGCACTCTGGACACTGCTCAAGCTGGGCCGCCCGGTGATCAGCGGGGTGATGTCGACACTGGGTGCAGCCAAGGCACGAAAGGAAGGCGTGCACGACCGTCGCGACGTTGACATGAGCGTTGGCTGGATTGCCCTTCTGGCTGCTGGCTGCTTGCTCGTCATTGCCGCGCTCCTTGTCCAGTTTCTCGCTCCCACGCCGC